>JBBQKT010000033.1:0-16790 GCA_038327205.1 Burkholderiales bacterium
GCTGGCGACCCTGGCTCAGCGCACGCGCGGCTCGATGCTGTTCACCTTTGCGCCCAGCAGTGCGGCGCTGGAGGTGTTCCGGGCGGTCGGCAAGCTGTTCCCGCGCGGTGACCGCTCGCCGTCGATCGTGCCAATTGCCGAGAAAGTGCTGCATCGCCGGATTGATGACGAACCGCTGCTCAAGGGCTGGCAACGGGCGCGCACCCAGCGTATTTCCAGCGGCTTCTACAAATCGCAGGCACTGGAGCTGGTGAAGCCATGAGTGTCAAAACGCCCAGCCTGAACCAGCGCCTGGCCGTCAAATGGTCCAAGGTCAGCCTGCAGTTCCTGCCGTTTGCCGATGTGGCGACGACGGAGTTGCCCTTGTCGCGGCTGCTGCGGCTGGCGCTGTTTCAGGTGTCGGTGGGCATGGCCTATGCGCTGCTGGTCGGCACCCTGAACCGGGTGATGATCGTGGAGCTGGGCGTCTCGACCTGGCTGGTGTCCTTGATGGTGGCCCTGCCCCTGCTGGCCGCCCCCTTCCGTGCGCTGGTGGGCTACAAGTCGGACACCCACCGGTCGGTGCTGGGCTGGCGGCGGGTGCCGTATCTGTGGTTCGGCTCGCTGCTGCAGTTCGGTGGCCTGTCGATCATGCCGTTCGCGCTGATCTTGCTGACGCCGGGGGCCGACACGCAGCCGGGCGGCCCCGTCGTTGGTCTTGTCGCGGCCGTGCTGGCCTTTGTGTTGGTCGGCGCAGGGATGCAGACGACGCAGACCGCCGGCCTGGCCCTCGCAACCGATCAGGCCAGGCCCGATACCCGGCCCCGCGTTGTCGCGCTGATGTACGTGATGCTCCTTCTGGGCATGGTGTTTGCCAGCGTGATCTTCAGCCTGGTGCTGCAAGATTTCAGCCCGACCAAGTTGGCGGGTGTTGTGCAAGGCGCGGCCATTCTGACCATGCTGTTCAACACGATTGCGCTTTGGAAGCAGGAACCGCGCGGTCGGCTGCTGCCGCCCGAAGCACGTGAAGCTCGTGAGGCACGGGCGCCGAGAGAGCCCTTCGCCATCGTCTGGCAGCGCTTTGCCGCGCAAGGCCGCACCCTGCGGTTTTTGGTGGCGGTGGGCCTGGGCACCGCAGCTTTCAATATGCAGGACATCGTGCTGGAGCCTTACGGCGGTGCGATCCTGAAGCTGAGCGTCTCGCAGACCAGTTTGCTGACCGCAGGAATGGCCCTGGGTTCGGTGCTGGCGTTTGCGCTGGCGGCCCGGTTGCTCTTGCGTGGCTATGACGCCAACCGGCTGGCAGCCATCGGCGTGCTGATCGGCGTGTGCGCCTTCTCGGCGATCATTTTTGCGGCCCCGCTGAATTCAAGCCTGCTGTTCCGGTTCGGCAACTTCTTGCTGGGTCTGGGCTCGGGTCTGTTCGCCGTCAGCACCCTGACTGTCGCGATGAGCCTGGACATCAATGGGCGGGCCGGCCTTGCACTCGGCGCCTGGGGTGCCGTGCAGGCCACCGCCGGTGGCATCGCGGTCGGCCTGGGTGGCTGCCTGCGTGACGGCATCGAAGCGCTGGGGCGACTGGGCTGGTTGGGCGACGCGATGTCCGACCCCTCAGTCGCCTACAGCGTCATTTATCACTTGGAGATCGCGCTGCTGTTCGGCACCCTGATCGCCATCGGTCCTTTGGTGCGTGTCTCAAGCGCATCTCGTCAAACCAGCCAACCCTTTGGTTTGGCTGAATTCCCAGGTTAGGAGGCTCTTATGCAAACCGGCGCCATCACAGGCTATATCGACGTCGCACAGCTCGCGCTCTACGGCTTCTGGATCTTCTTTGCAGGGCTGATCTATTACTTGCAACGCGAAATGAAGCGGGAGGGCTATCCGCTTGAATCGGATCGCTCGGACAAGATCGTCCACCAGGGTTGGCCCTCAATCCCCGAGCCAAAAACATACCTGCTCGCCAATGGCGAAACGGTCAGCCTGCCCAACAACCGTCTGGACAACCAGCCACCGCTGCACGTGGGTGCCTATCGCGGCTCGCCGCTGGAGCCCACCGGCAACCCGATGCTGGCCGGTGTGGGACCTGGCAGCTGGGCGGACCGGGCCGATGTGCCCGACATGACCTTCGAAGGCCTGGCCAAGATCGTGCCATTGCGGGCTGACGACAGCTTCGGCGTCGCCCCACAAGACACCGATCCACGCGGCCTGCCCGTGGTGGGCGCTGATGGCAAGACGGGCGGGACGGTGGTCGATTTGTGGGTTGATCGCTCGGAGATGCTGTTCCGCTACCTGGAGGTGGAAACCACCGGCAACAAGCGTGTGCTGCTGCCGATGAACTTCGCCCGGGTGCAGGCCCGTCGCGTGTTGGTCAAGTCCATCCTGGGTGAGCACTTCGCCGATGTGCCCCTCACCAAGAAGCCCGAGCAGGTCACCCTGCTCGAAGAAGAAAAGGTAATGGCCTATTACGGCGCCGGCACCTTGTACGCCACCGCTGACCGCCAGGAGCCCCTGTTTTGAAAGCCGTCAATTTAGTCACCCCCGAGCACGAGCATGAATTCGAGGCCGTACACGGCCTGCCCGAAGTCTTGCCCGCCGACGAAACCCTGCTCTGGCAAGGCAGCCCCGACGCCCTGCTGATGACGCGTCAGGCCCTGCATCTGGACCTGATCGGCATCTACTTTGCGGTGCTGGTCGCCTGGAGCGGCATCAGCGCCTGGTACGACGGCGCGGCGCTGACCGAAGCCCTCATCGCCATGGGCCGCGCCTCGGCGCTGTTCGCACTGGCGCTGGGCCTGCTGAGCGTGATGGGCCTGCTGATCGCCCGCACCAGCGTGTACACCATCACCAACCGCCGCGTCGTGATGCGGATTGGCGTGGTGCTGAGCATCACCTTCAACCTGCCGTTCAAGCAGATCGAGTCTGCTGCCGTTCGTCACCGTGGACGGGCCGGTGCAGGCGATATCGTCTTGAGCCTGAGCGGCGCGGACCGCATCGCCTACCTGCACCTATGGCCCCATGTGCGGCCTTGGCAGATGCGCCGCACCCAGCCGATGCTGCGCGCCCTGGGCAATGTTGACGCGGTGGCGAAGATCCTGGCCACGGCCCTGAAGCAACAGCAGCAGCAGCAGCAAGCATCGGCAGCGCCAGCGGTCCGTGCACCGGCACTCCCGGTGCGCGCTGTCCACACGGGTCACGCCCAAGTCGCCTGAGATTTCAAGTCATGAGCAGCAGTACCCCCATGAAAACAAGCATCCACAAGCCCATCCTCAAATCCAGCGTCCCCAGGCTGCCGCTGGCCGCGATGGGGGCCCTGGTGCTTGCCAGCCTGATCGGCGTGTCCATCGTGCGGCTGACCGGCACCAGCGCCACGCAGCAGATCGACGCGCCCACGGTGCAGACCATGGCCCTGCGCTTTGAGGACAACAGCGACGGCAGCATCGGCGTGTTCGATGCCAAAAGTGGCCTGCTGCTGAGCAGCGTCGCGCCCGGCACCAATGGTTTTTTGCGCAGCACGATGCGCGGCCTGGTGCGCGAGCGCAAGCGCCAGGGCATCGGGCCCGAGACGCCGTTTGAACTGCTCGGCCGGGCCGATGGTCGGCTGACCCTGAGCGACCCCAGCACCCAGCGCCGGGTTGATCTGGAGTCATTCGGCCCCACCAATTCGGCCGTTTTCGCGGCCCTGATCAACGCACAAGGAGCTCAGCATGGACAGCAGCGCTGAACAACTGCAACAACTCGCCAGCCCCGACGACGCCGCCCGCCTGGCCAAGGCCGAGACGGTACTGACGCCGCGCTTTTACACCACCGACTACGCCGCCATGGACAAGCTCGATGTGAGCAGCATCCGGCGCGAGTGGGACGTGATGATGGCCGAGTACGAGGGTGACAACAACCACGACCACTTCCAGCGCACGGCTGAATTCTCGAAAGAAGTGGCAGAGGCGTCGGCCCAGTGGACACCGCAACTGCGCCGTGATTTCCAGGAATTTCTGGTCAGCTCGCTGACCAGCGAATACTCCGGCTGCGTGCTCTACAACGAGATCCAGAAGAACGTCACCAACCCCGACATCAAGCAGCTGATGCGCTACATGACGCGCGATGAATCCCGTCATGCCGGCTTCATCAATCAGTCGCTGAAAGACTTCGGCCTCGGCGTCGATCTGGTCAACCTGAAGCGCACCAAGGCCTACACCTACTTCAAGCCCAAGTACATCTTCTACGCAACCTATCTGTCCGAGAAGATCGGCTACGCCCGCTACATCACCATCTTCCGCCAGCTGGAGCGCCACCCGGAGTTGCGCTTCCACCCGATCTTTCGCTGGTTCGAGCGCTGGTGCAATGACGAGTTCCGCCACGGCGAATCGTTCGCGCTGATCATGCGGGCCCAGCCCGAGCTGCTGCGCGGCCTGAACGTGCTGTGGATCAAGTTCTTCCTGCTCGCCGTCTACGGCACGATGTATGTGCGTGACCATGCACGGCCCTGGCTGTCCGAAGCGCTGGGCATGGACCCGACCGCCTACGACTACAAGGTCTTCGACATCACCACGGCCATCACCAAGCAGGTGTTCCCGATCAGCCTGAACACCGACCATCCCGCGTTCCGTGCCGGCATGGAAAGCCTGTGCCGCTGGTCGGCCGGCATGGAAAAAGCCAAGGCGCGCGGTGGCTTGATCGGCAAGCTGCAGCAGGGCTATTGCGCGGCCGGCGCGGCGCTGACCTTTGGCCGGCTCTACCTGATGCCGACGATCAAGCACGAGTTGCCCGTCGATATGCGCGTTGCCCCGAGCTGGTGAGGACAGGACAAGCACCGTGACCCTCGCTGGCCCCATGCTCTACACCCTGCTGCTCTGGTGGTTCAGCACAGGTGTGATCCTGTACCTGAACGGCCTGCCGCGCGCCACCCACAAGTGGACGATGGCAGGGGCGACGGTGTTGCTGGGTGTGGCCCTGTGTGGTGTGGCCGTCACGGCGACCGACACGCGGGTCAGCGGTGCGTACCTGGCTTTCACGGCCAGCTTGATGGTGTGGGCCTGGCAAGAAGTCGGCTTCCTGCTGGGCTATGTCACCGGCCCCCGCCGCATCGCCTGCCCCTCTGGCGCGAAAGGCTGGCAACGCCTTCGCCATGCGCTGATGGCCATTCTTTATCACGAGCTGGCCCTGGTGTTGCTGGCCTCGGCCATCGTCGCCCTGACCTGGCAGCAGCCGAACCAGGTGGCGCTCTGGACCTTTGCAGCGCTGTGGGTGATGCGCTTGTCGGCCAAGCTGAATGTGTTCTTGGGTGTGCGCAATTTGAACGAGCAGTTCCTGCCCGATCACCTGAAATACATGCACAGCTACTTCCGCCAGCGGCCCAGCAATGCGCTGTTCCCCAGCAGCGTGATTCTCGCCACCGGGGCGGCCTGCGCCGTCTGGCACTACGCCGGGGTCGTCGCCGCCACGCCGTTTGATGCGGCGGGTGCCAGCTTCGTGGCGATGCTGCTGAGCCTGGCCGTTCTGGAACATTTCTTCATGGTGCTGCCCCTGCCGTCGGAGCGACTATGGAGCTGGGGCATGAAGTCGCGGGTCTGAGCAGCTCAGGGCTTAGAGTCACGGGCACCCCGTCCTGCCAACGCCGAAGAAGATGCCATGACCCAGCCCGACCACCGCCCGCTGCTGCGCAGCCTGTTCGATGCCGCCGTGGCCGCCGCGCAGCCCGCCCTGTGCCTGCCGCCGCACCTGCCTGAGCCGCCCTCATCACCAAGCGGCCGCACCCTCGTCATCGGCGCCGGCAAGGCCTCGGCCGCAATGGCCCGGGCGCTGGAAGATCACTGGCCCGGCCCACTGGAGGGCCTGGTCATCACGCGCTACGGCTATGACGTGCCCTGTGAGCGCATCGAGATCGTCCAGGCCGCCCATCCGGTGCCCGACGCCGCCGGCTTGGCCGCCGCTGAGCGCATCCGCACGATGGTCAGCGGCCTGACGGCGGACGATCTGGTGATCGCCCTGATCTCCGGCGGTGGCTCGTCCCTGCTGGTCGCCCCCGCGCCCGGTCTGACCCTGGCCGACAAGCAGGCGATCAACAGCGCCCTGCTGGCCAGCGGCGCCAGCATCGGCGAGATGAACTGCGTGCGCCGCCATCTGTCGGCGCTGAAGGGCGGCCGCCTGGCTGCCGCCTGCCACCCTGCCCGCGTCGTGACCCTGTTGATTTCCGACGTGCCCGGCGACGCGCCCAGCGACATCGCCTCCGGCCCCACCGTCGCCGATGCCAGCACTTGCGCCGATGCGCTGGCCATTGTTGAGCGCTACAAGATCGCCCTGCCCGCAGCCGTTCGTGACTTGCTGACCAGCGGCGCAGGTGAATCGATCAAGCCCGGCGACCCGCGGCTGGCCCGCGCCGAAACGCGGATGATCACCGCGCCCCAGATCGCGCTTGAAGCCGCCGCCAAGGTCGCCCGCGCCGCTGGCATCACGCCCTACATCCTCGGCGACAGCCTGGAGGGCGAGGCCCGTGATGTGGCCAAGGTGCTGGCCGGCATCACCCGCCAGGTGGTGCTGCACGGCCAGCCGTTCAAGCGGCCTTGCGTGCTGCTGTCAGGCGGGGAGACGACAGTGACGATCAAAGGCAATGGTCGCGGAGGGCGCAACGTTGAATTTTTGTTGGCGCTGGGCATCGCCCTCGACGGCCTACCCGGCATTCATGCCTTGGCGGGCGACACCGATGGCGTCGACGGCATCGAGGAAATCGCCGGTGCGGTGCTCACGCCGGACAGCTTGGCGCGGGCCTGGGCGATGGACATCAACCCGCGTGCCAGCCTGGATCGCAACGATGGGCATGGCTTCTTTCAGGCGCTGGGCGACAGCGTGATCACTGGGCCGACCTTGACGAATGTGAATGACTTCAGGGCGATCTTGATTGAGTGACAGGGTCGGTATTGTTCGCGCGGGAGCAATCCGGCGGTACGTTTTGTCTCCGTGTCATTCCGCTTCGCTCCCTTCTTTTACCTCCGCAAAACGCACCGCCGGACTGCTCCTTCGCGACGCACGTCGTGTCTTAAGAGGCGACCGCCAAGTCTTTGCAAGCAAGGGGGTCGGGTGTGCTCCACAGCGAGGTAAGAGAAGGGAGCGCAAGCGGAATGAGAGAGCCCGGACTCAAACAGTCCAGTGGACTGTTTGTGCCTGGCGAACGCCAGGACGACTGGCCCTGGCACGAGCAGTGGAGCGCACCCGAAGCCCGCAGCCTAGAGTGCCTTACGCAGCCACCCCAACAATCACACTCGACGCCTCGAACACCGTCACCGCCTGAGCGCCAACGGCAAGACCCAGCCCAAGCAGGCTCGCCTGCGTCACAACAGCCACCACCGTGCCGCCACCCGGCAAATCCAGCACCACCTCGCTGTTCACCGCGCCCTCGACCACCCGTGCCACCACGCCCTGCATTTGATTGCGAGCCGACGGCGGCAGCTCAGCGCCGGCGGTCATCAGCTCGATGGACGAGGCCTTGACGAGGGCGAAGGCCTTGGCGCCGGTGACCAGGCCCAGCTCCTTGCAACTTTCGCGGGTGACGGTGGCGACGATGCGCAGGCCGCCGATCACGGTCAATTCGATCTCATCGTTGATGGCCCCGGCGCGAACGGCACTGACGGTGCCGGCGAATTGGTTGCGGGCGCTGGTCTTCATGGCGATGCTTCCCATCAATGAATAGTCGGCACTCAGACCCTCAGCCTGCTGGTTGAGCCGGGCCAGAAACCGCGCGTGTTCCTGCTGGATCAGGGCGTAGTTGCGCACCAATTGCGCACCCCGCTCGGTCAGCCGGGTGAAGCCGCCGCCGCGCCCGCCGGCCAGGCGTTCCAGCAGCGGCTCACCGGCCAAGTTATTCATGTGTTCGAGGGCGTTCCAGGCGCCCTTGTAGCTGAAGCCTGCGGCCTTGGCGGCGTGCGTCAGCGAGCCCAGGCGTTCAATTTCAGCGAGCAAGGCCAGATGCCGCGGGCTGGCCAGATCGTGGCCGTTCAGGCTCAGCCGCAGCTCGGCGTCGAGGTTCATCATCATGGCAGCGGGTTGATCACGCCGTTCTGCAGCAGCAGCCGCGCGTCGCCAAAGCGCACCAGGTCGTCGGGGTCGTGGGTGATCATCAGCATCGGAATGGCGATGCGGTCGAGCAGGCGGTGCAGCTCGTCACGCATGCGCTCGCGCAGCGCGGGGTCGAGGGCGGAGAACGGTTCGTCCAGCAACAGCGCTTGCGGCTCATTGACCAGGGCGCGGGCGAAGGCGGTGCGCTGGCGCTGGCCGCCGGACAACTGATGCGGCTGCTGACCTGCCACCTCGGTCAATTCAAACGCCTGCAACCAGTGCCGCACCGCGTCGCCATCGGCCTTGGGCGACGGGTTGAGCAGACCGCAATATCTTCCCCTTTGAAGGCCGAAGGCAATGTTCTGTCGCACATTCAGATGCGGGAACAGGGCGTAGTCCTGAAACACATAGCCAAAGCGCCGCGCCCGGGCCGGCACATGCACGCCCGCGTCGGCATCGAACAGGGTCTGGCCCTGGAAAACGATGCGGCCGCTGTCGGGCTTGAGCAGGCCGGCGATCGCTTGCAGGGTCAGGCTTTTGCCGGCGCCCGAGGGGCCGTAGATGACGGTGCAGCGCTGCGTGGTGCTGAAGGCCACGTTCAACGCAAAGTTGCGGCCCGCTTCGGCGCCGCCCACATGCTTGCGGATCTGCACGTCGAAAAAGCTCATGCCAGCACCCGCCGCGTCGGGGTCAATCGACCGGCCGACAAGAGCACGGCCACGCAGGTGACGGAGGTGATCAGCACCAGGGTGTTGGCGGTGGAATCCTGGCCCGCCTGCACGGCTTCATAGATCGCCACCGACAGGGTTTGGGTGCGGCCGGGAATGCTGCCGGCCACCATCAGGGTGGCGCCAAATTCACCCAGCGCACGGGCAAAGGCCAGCAGCACACCGGCCAGCACACCGCGCCAGGCCATCGGCAGGGTGACGCGGAAAAACACCGCCCATTCCCCCAGGCCCAGCACCCGCGCCGCCTGTTCAAGCTGCGTATCGACCCCCTCGAACGCGGCGCGTGCCGACTTCAAGACCAGCGGGAAAGCGACCAGGGTGGCCGCGATCACCGCGCCCTGCCAGGTGAAGATCAGGTTGATGCCCCAGGTGTCGTACAACCAGCTACCCAGCCAGCCGCGCTTGCCCACCAGCACCAGCAGGTAATAGCCCAGCACGGTGGGCGGCAGGACCATCGGCAGGGTCAGCAGCGCATCGAGCAGTTCGCGGCCCGGAAAACGGCTGCGGGCCAGGGCAAAGCCCAGCGCCGTGCCCAGCACCAGGTTGATCGCCGTGGCCCAGCCGGCCACCTTCAGCGACAGCGCCAGTGCGATCCAGGCCGGGTCGTCAAACGTCATGGTCAGGGCTTCAGGAAACCGAAGCGCGCCAGCACCACTTGGCCGTCAGAAGACAGCAGGTAGGCGATGAATTGGCGCGCGCCGTCGGCGTTCGGGGCGGCCATCACCGCAGCCACCGGATAAGTGATCGGCGTCTCGGTCGGGATGCTGAACAGCGCCCGGACCTTGTCGCGCTGCACGGCCGCGTCGGTCGCGTAGACAAAGCCGGTCTCCACCTCGCCGCGTGCCACGTAGTCGAGCGCCTGACGCACGTTTTGTGCGTAAACCGCCTTGGCTTCCAGCGCCGTCCAGAGCTTGGCCGCTTCCAGCGCGCGCCTGGCATAACGCCCGGCCGGCACGCCTTCCGGTTTGCCCAGGGCGATGCGCTTGACCTCGGGCTTTTGCAGATCGGCCAAGGTCTTCAGCGCCAGACCGCCATTCAGCGGCGTCACCAGCACCAGGGCGTTGCCGGCGAAATTGCGCCGGCTGCCCGCAACAAGTAGCTTCTGCTGCTCGGCCCGGTCCATCGTCTCCTGGTCGGCCGAGGCGAAGACATCGACCGGCGCGCCCTTGCTGATCTGCGCCAACAAGGCGTCGGAGGCGGCGAAGTTGAGCAGGAGCTTGGTGCCGGGGTGCCCTGCCTCAAACCCAGGGGCCAGCGCCTTGAACGCGTTGCTCAGGCTGGCTGCGGCCGAGACCGTCAAGTCGGCCGCTGAGGCTGTCCCCAGCGAGGCGGTCAACAGCATCAGCAGCGCGCCGCGGCGCACGAGTTCGAAGGACGGGAGCATCGCTGACTTCCGGTGACAAGATGCCCGAAATATATCGCACTACATAACCAAATATTCCGCTCGGGGACCGCCCAGCGCGCCCTGACATCAGCCCGGGCCCGCCCCTGCAGGCGGGGCCCGGAGGACGGTCGGCTGGCGCGAGCCGCATCAGCGATGCTGCGCAAGGCGGGTCAGCCCGAAACCCGCATCGTGCAGACAAGCTGCACGAGCCGCTGCCCCAAGCAGGTGGCGGCGGCAAGTCCTGCGGTCAGGCGCCCTTCACTTCTGCCTCACTGGCAATTTCCATTCGGGCCGAATGAAGTGGCAGGTGTAGCCGTTTGGCAGCCGTTCCAGATAGTCCTGGTGCTCGGCCTCGGCCTCCCAGAACGGTCCGGCAGGCGCAAGCTCGGTCACCACGTTGCCGGGCCAAAGACCGGACGCTTCGACATCGGCAATCGTGTCCATCGCCACCCGCTTTTGCTCATCGTCGGCATAGAAGATCGCCGAGCGATAGCTCAGGCCGCGGTCATTGCCCTGACGGTTCTGCGTGCTCGGATCATGGATCTGAAAGAAGAACTCGAGCAATTCGCGAAAGCTGATGCGCGCCGGATCAAAAACAATCTCGATCGCTTCTGCATGGGTGCCGTGGTTGCGATAGGTGGCTCGGGGCACATCGCCGCCCGAATAGCCCACGCGGGTGGAGATCACACCGTGGTAGCGCCGGATCAGATCCTGCATGCCCCAGAAACATCCTCCGGCGAGGATCGCGCGCTGTTCGCTCATTTGATGTTCTCCACTTGATCGAGATAGGGGCCGTAGCCCTCGGCCTGCATGGCATCGCGGTGAACGAAGCGCAGCGACGCCGAGTTGATGCAGTAGCGCAGCCCGCCACGGTCAGCCGGCCCATCCGGAAAGACATGGCCGAGATGGCTGTCGCCGTGGGTCGAGCGAACCTCGGTCCGCACCATGCCGTGGGCGGTGTCGCTGAGTTCGTTGACATGGGCCGCAACGATCGGCTTCGTGAAGCTCGGCCAGCCGCAGCCCGACTCGAACTTGTCGGAGGAGGCGAACAGCGGTTCCCCCGAGACGATGTCGACATAGAGACCGGGCTCGTGGTTGTCGAGATAGGCGCCGCTGCCGGGGCGTTCGGTGCCGCTTTGCTGCGTCACGCGGAACTGTTCCGGCGTCAGCGCGGCAATGGCTTCGGGAGATTTTCGATAGTTGGGCATGAGCATCCTTTCAAGGGATCGCGTCGGGCGCTTCTGCGCACACCGCGATTCATGCAATCTGGTGCCGAACAGGGCAACTTTCAAGCGAGGGCGGATTGTTGGACGGGTTGTTGGGCGATTGGCAAGACTTGTTCTGGCCCCGGGCACTGAACGATCTGCACCCCGCCGTGCTGTGAGACCTGGCCGATGAAGTCGACCCAGGCTGCGGCGAGACGACGCTGCAATTCAGCCCCTCCCCAGCCTTCTGGTGGCGCTGCGCTGCGCTTTTTCACCTGAGCGAAATGGGTGTGGACCTTGCGCCGCAGATCTGCGTTGCCTGCGAAGTCGACGTATGCCGAGGGCATTTGTGCGGGCAGGCTGGCCACCTCGTCGTAGAGGCGCCCCTCGTCATAGCAGCCGAGCGAGCGAACGAACGCAGCGTTGCCGGGGGAGGTCAGCCCGACGATTTTCGGCGCGCCTGCAGTGCCTCGCCGCAGGGTGAGGCAGTACGCAGTCCCCAGGGCCGTCTTGCTCGACGCGCTGGACAGCAGCAATTGCTGCGCCCCAAAGAAATGGTTGCATCGAACATCAAGGCCCTCCAACTGATGCAGCTCAAAGACACGCCGGTGCCCATCTGCGGCGCGGGCGAGCTGCTGGTGCGGGTGAGCGCGGTCGGCGTCAACCGAGGTGGCTGGAAGATGCGCTGCGGGGCGATGGCGAGCTCAGCAGCGAGCCTGCAGGCAGACCAGCGCCTCGCGCGCGGCGATCCATTCCTCGTTGGTGGGCTCCACAGCCACACACACGCGGCTGCTCGCGGCCGAAATCGTTGGCGCGTGGCCGGCGTTGGCCGTGTCATCAAGCGCCAGGCCCAGAAAACCCAGGCCAGCGCAGATGCGTGCGCGCATCTCGGCGTTGTGCTCGCCGATGCCGGCGGTGAAGACCAGCAAATCGAGCCCGCCCAACACCGCCACCAGTGCACCGATCTCGCGCACGATGCGCCGCACGTACAGCTCAAGCGCAGCGTGCACGCGCGCGTTGCCGACGCCATTGACCAGCTCCAGCGCCAAGAGCTCGCGGGGGTCGGCCGACACGCCGGACAGGCCCAGCAGCCCGGACTCGTGATACAGCAGATGGCCGACCTGATCGATCGTGAGCTGCTCAACCTGCATCAGGTAAAGCACGGCGCCCGGGTCCAGCGAGCCGCAGCGCGTGCCCATCATCAAGCCGTCCAGCGCCGAAAAGCCCATCGTGGTGGCGACGCTTTGCAGGCCCTGCATCGCGCACAGGCTGGCGCCGCTGCCCAGATGGGCCACCAGGGTGCGGCCGCGCGCGGCGTCGCCATGACGCTCGGCCAGCGCAATGGCCTGATATTCGTAGGACAGGCCGTGAAAGCCATAGCGTCGCAGGCCGCGCTCCCAGGCCGCCCAGGGCAGGGGCAGCAGCTGTTCGACGTGCGGCAGCGTGTGGTGAAAAGCGGTGTCGAAACAGGCGATCTGGGGCAGGTCGGGGCGGGCCGCGAGCAGCACCTCGATCGCATCCAGCGCAAAGGGCTGGTGCAAGGGCGCCAGCGGCACCAGGGACTTCAAATCGGCCAGCACCACGGCATCCACACGCATCGGCACGGCGTACTTCGCGCCACCGTGGACAACGCGGTGCGCCACCGCCGCCAGCGGCCGGCCGGCCAGCCAGTCCAGCACGCGCTGGCGGATTTGGTCCAGCGCGGCGTGGTAAGGCTGGGCGGGGTCGAGGATCAGCGCCGTGCTGGCCAGTCCGGCCACGCTGATGAGGGGCCGCGCACCGGTGATGCCCTCGACCTTGCCGCCCCAGCACGGTGTGCGCGGCAGCGGTGTTTGGCCGGCATCGAACAGCGCAAACTTGATGCTGGACGAACCGCAGTTCAGCACCAGAATCATCGGGCTGTCGTCACCCGTATTGCCTGTGCCGCTGTTGATGCTCATGGTCGCGAACTCCGATACGACTGTGCCAGCAGCAGCGCGATGGCGCAGGAGGCGATGCGCGACTCGCGCGAGTCGGCACGGCTGGTCAGCACGATGGGCACGCGCGCGCCCATCACGATGCCGGCACTGGCCGCGCCGCCCAGGTACTCCAACTGCTTGGCCAGCATATTGCCGCTCTCCAGATCGGGCACCACCAGCACATCGGCGCGGCCCGCGACCTCGGAGACGATGCCCTTGATGCGCGCTGCGGCGATCGACACCGCGTTGTCAAAGGCCAGCGGCCCGTCCAGCAGCGCGCCGCTGATCTGACCGCGGTCGGCCATCTTGCACAGCGCGGCGGCGTCCAGCGTGGCGGGCATGTGCGGGTTGACGGTTTCCACCGCAGCCAGGATGGCCACGCGCGGCTGCGCGACGCCGATCGCATGGGCCAGCGTGATCGCGTTGCGGATGATGTCGGCCTTGTCCTCCAGCGAGGGCGTGATGTTGATCGCGGCGTCGGTGATGATGAAGGGGCGCGGATAGGTCGGCGTCTGCATCAGAAAGCAGTGGCTGATGCGGCGCTTGGTGCGCAGGCCGGTGCCGGCAGCCACCACGGCGGCCATCAGCTCGTCGGTGTGCAGGCTGCCTTTCATCAGCGCCTCGACCTCGCCGCGCACCGCCAGCTCCACCGCACGGCTGGCGGCGGCATGGCTGTGCGGCACGTCCTCGATGAGCTGCCCGCTCAGATCGAGGCCCGCCTCGCGCGCCACCGCCTCCAGCCGCGCGCGCGGGCCCACCAGCACCGGAATGATGAGACCGGCGGTCTGCGCGTCCAGCGCCGCGGCCAGGCTGGTGGCGTCGCAGGGATGGACCACGGCGACACGGATCGGGTCGAAGGCGCGCACATGGTCAAGCAGGCGCTGCAGGCCGTCATTGCCGCTGCGCAGGCTGACCTCGGGCAGCGTGGTGCGGGCACGTTCGATGTGTTCGGTCGGGGCGATCACCTCGGCCTCGCCGGTGATCACGCTGATGCCGTCTTGATTCACGCAGGCGCAGGCCAAGGTCAGGTGCTTTTTCAGCGCGTCGCGGGCGCTCACGGTGACGCTGATGCGCAGCGTGTCGCCGACGCGCACCGGCGCCAGGAACTTCAGCGTCTGGCCCAGATAGATCGTGCCCGGGCCCGGCAGGCGGGTGCCCAGCACGGCCGAGATCAGCGCGCCACCCAGCATGCCGTGGGCGATCACGCCGTGAAAGCGCGAGGCGGCGGCGAAGTCGGCATCCAGGTGCTGGGGATTGGCGTCGCCGGAGAGCACGGCAAAGAATTGGATGTCCTCGGCCGTCAGCGTGCGCTCGATGGCCGCGCTGTCGCCGATGCTGATCTCGTCGAAGGTGCGGTTGCGTACCCGGCTCAGGTCATCGGCGGGCGGTCTTGGAGAGATGTCGGTCATGGAGGTCTGCCTTGTGAATGGGGGTTCAGGCCATCTGGCCAATGGTCTTGCGAAAGCGCGCCAGCGCGGCGCTGAACAGCACAGCGCCGATCAGCAGTACGGCCAGCAGTTGTGGCCAGACGACGTCGATGCCGGCACCGCGATACAGGATTGCCTGGCCAATCGAGACGAAGTGCGTCGTCGGCGCGGCCAGCATGATGTACTGCACCAGCGCCGGCATGCTTTCGCGTGGCGTGGCACCGCCCGACAGCAGCTGCAGCGGCAGCAGCACCAACACCAGCAGCATGCCGAACTGGGGCATCGAGCGGGCCACCGTGGCCAGGAAGATGCCCATCGAGGTGGTAGCAAAAAGATGCAGCGCCGCCGCGCCAGCGAACAGTGCGATGGAGCCCTGCACCGGCACGCGCAGCGCGCCTTGCACCACGAACACCATGGCCACCATCGCCGACAGCAGCACCACCAGACCCATGGACCAGACTTTGGCCAGCATGATCTCGGCCGGTGTCACCGGCATCACCAATAGGTGCTCGATGGTGCCGTGCTCGCGCTCGCGGATCAACGCCGCGCCGGTCAGGATGATGGACAGCATGGTGACGTTGTTGATGATCTCCATCAGCGAGCCGAACCAGGCCTGCTCCAGATTCGGATTGAAGCGCATGCGCAGGTTCAGGCTCACCGGCAGGGTCGCGGCACCGCGGTAGCGCTGCAGGAACTCGGCCACCTCGCCGGCCACGATCTGCTGGATGTAGCCGCTGCCGGTGAAGGCCTGGGTCATGCGGGTGGCGTCCACATTGAGTTGGGCCGTGGGTGCGTGGCCGGCCAGCACATCGCGTTGGAAGTTGGGCGGGATGTCCAGCACAAAGGTGTAGGCGCCACTGTCCATGCCGGCATCGGCCTCGGCCAGCGTGATCAGCCGGGGCGTCTTGAAGTGCGGCGGATAGAGGCTGGCGGCGATGCGTGCCGACAGCGGCGAGGCGTCCTCATCGACGATGGCGATGGCCGCGTTGTGCAGACTCTCCGGCATGGCGGTGGCCGCCACATAGATCGACAGCGTGAACGTGTAGGCAATCAGCACCAGCATCATCGGGTCGCGGACCAGGCTCCACAGCTCCTTGATGCCCAGACGGTAGATGTGCGCGATCGAGCTTCGCACCGTCAGGCCTCCTGCTTCTTCAGCAGCGCCACGGCCAGGCCCAGGATCACCGGTACCGCCGCCGCCAGGGGCCAGAACGAGTCCATCAGGCCGCCCATGTCCAGGGCCTTGTTGAAGACGCCGCGGCTGATGGTCAGGAAGTGAGTGGCCGGGTAGATGTTGCCGATGAAGGCGCCCGCCCCCTCCAGCGACGACACCGGGTTCAGCAGGCCAGCGAACTGCACGCAGGGGATCAGCGTGCCAATCATGGTCACGAACATGGCCGCGATCTGGCTGCGCGTGAAGGTCGAGGCCAGCAGGCCAAAACCGGTGGAGCAGATCACGAACAGCAGCGCGGCCAGTGCCAGCGTCGCGAAGCTGCCCTTCAGCGGCACGCCGAATACGGTCACAGCCAGGGCGGTGAGCACCAGGAAGTTGAACATCGCCAGCACGACGTAGGGCAGTTGCTTGCCGAGCAAGAACTCGCTGCGCGTGACCGGCGTGACGTAGAGGTTGATGATGGAGCCGAGCTCCTTCTCGCGCACCACCGACAGCGCCGTCAGCATGGCCGGAATCATCATCAGCAGCATCGGGATCACCGCAGGCACCATCGCAGGCAGGCTCTTCACATCGGGGTTGTAGCGAAAGCGCGTCTCCAGCGTGCTGGGCGCGGCCAGCGTCTGGCCCAGCCGGTGCTGGGCCATATCCACCAGCCAGGTCTGATGCATGGCCTGCACATAGCCGCGCACGGTCTCGGCGCGGGTGGGCATGGCGCCATCAACCCAGGCGGCGATCTGCACCGACCGGCCGCGTTGCAGCTCGCGGCCAAAGCCGGGCGGTATCTCGACGGCCAGCGCCAGCTCGCCACTGCGCATGCGGCGGTCCAGCTCGGCATGGTCGCGAATCGGCGCGTGCTCGATGAAGTAGCGCGAGCCGGCCAGATTGAGCA
>JBBQKT010000034.1:0-16740 GCA_038327205.1 Burkholderiales bacterium
GCCCAAAAGTAGAAACCCCCTCCAACTGTGAAGCTGAAGGGGGTGAGTGGCTGACGCCACTGTCGGGGCTCTTGGGTCGTTGACCCTAGGGCTCCTGGCGCGCAATGATTGCGCCAGAGGGGTTGCCTGTGACAGGCATTCCAAGATTAGGTCAGAACAGGGTCGGCTTCAAGGCGATTTTTTAGGACTGGCAAACAATTGTTCAAACAGGGCGTCGGCCCGCTGCTGCACCTCGGCAGTCATGGTGATCGTGCGGCCCCATTCGCGGGTTGTCTCCCCAGCCCACTTGTTGGTGGCATCGAGCCCCATCTTGCCGCCCAAGCCGCTGATGGGCGAAGCGAAGTCGAGGTAGTCGATCGGCGTGCTGTCCACCAAGGTGGTGTCGCGCACCGGATCCATCCGGGTGGTGATGGCCCAGATCACCTCTTTCCAATCCCGCACGTCGACATCGTCATCCACCACGACGATGAACTTGGTGTACATGAACTGGCGC
This sequence comes from Burkholderiales bacterium, assembly GCA_038327205.1. GTDB lineage: Bacteria > Pseudomonadota > Gammaproteobacteria > Burkholderiales > Burkholderiaceae_C > Paucibacter_A. The sequence goes on from JBBQKT010000034.1 coordinate 494, forward strand.
AGATAGCTCCAGAGGCCGAACATCAGCCGTTTGGCGTGTCCCGGATAGGCTTTCTTGATCGAGATTACCGCCATCCGGTAGCTGCAACCCTCGGGCGGCAGATAGAAATCAACGATTTCCGGAAACTGCTTTTGCAGGATCGGCACGAAGACCTCGTTCAGCGCCACGCCGAGGATTGCGGGCTCGTCCGGTGGCTTGCCGGTGTAGGTTGAGTGGTAAATCGGGTTGGCGCGCTGGGTCATGCGCGTCACCTCAAACACCGGGAACCAGTCCTGCTCGTTGTAATAACCGGTGTGGTCGCCGTAAGGGCCTTCCAGCGCGTGCAGGTAGCCGCCCTTCTCTTTCAGCGCGATGCCGTCTTCGCTGACGCCGACATAGCCGGGCACAGCGGTCGGTATGCAACCCTCCAGCACGATCTCGGCACTGGCGGGCACTTGCAGCATCTGGCCGGCCTCGCCGACCCCGCTGGCAATCAGCTCGGTGCGCGATCCCCGCAAAAGCCCGGCGAATTGGTACTCGGACAAGCTGTCGGGCACGGGTGTCACTGCGCCGAGAATCGTCGCCGGATCTGCACCCAAGGCGACTGCCATCGGGAATGCTTGACCGGGGTTGGCCAGCGCGAAGTCCCGAAAATCCAAGGCGCCGCCGCGATGCGCCAGCCAGCGCATGATGACTTGTCGCCGTCCAATGACCTGCTGCCGATAAATGCCCAGGTTTTGCCGCAGCCTGGGTTTGGCGATGCGCTGTGGGCCGCGCGTGATGACCAGCCCCCAAGTGATCAGCGGGCCGATATCGCCCGGCCAACAGGTCTGAATCGGCAACCGCTTCAAATCCACGTCGCTGCCCTCGAAGACTTCTTCCTGGCAAGCCGCGCGGCCAACGATCTTGGGCTTCATGTCCCAGACCGACTTGACCATCTGGAACAGCCGCCCGGCGTCTTTCAAGCCCTTCGGCGGCTCGGGCTCTTTCAGGCTGGCCAGCACATGACCCACATCGCGCAGGCCGCGCAAATCTTCCGCCCCCATCCCCAACGCAACCCGGCGGGTCGTGCCGAACAGATTGGTCAGTGCAGGGGTGTTGAAGCCAGTAGGCCGCTCGAACAGCAAGGCCGGGCCACCTGCCCGCAGCACCCGGTCGCTCAAGGCAGTCACCTCAAGTAGGGGGGACACCGGCTCCGAAATGCGCCGCAATTCGCCCAAGTCGGCCAAACCGTCCACAAACTCCCGTAAATCTCGGTACTTCATAGAAAATGATAACCATAAGTAATTTAGAAGTGCCGCAATAAGCTTGACGGGTTATCTTTGGCACTTAGAATGCGGCACAACCCGGGATTGCCGGGTTTACCCGCGTCTTTGCCTTGGGAGGGTAGAGGCGCTCCGCAGACGATGAACTGCGGCCGGTGCAACACGCTTGCGTGAGTAGCCAGCCGCTCATTTCATTATCACTGTCGCGCCTAAAACCTGTCTGACCGCTCCACGCGGACACGGGAGTGTGGGCTCGGCAGAGAACAAAGGAGCCGCATGACAGCGCGTCAGAAAGTTTTATCCCTTGCCCGCACTACCGGTGCGGCAACGTCCCTGTTTGTCAAAGACATCGGCCAGGGCCTGCTGGTGGTTAGCCACAACACCCTGGCCCTGGTTGGTTTGGCCGTCGTTGCGGTGATGATGATGTTCATCAGTCAAGACGATTTGCGTCACAAGCTTGAAACGCACGCGTTCGGCTGGCTCAGTGCCCGCCAAGAAGCACGTGCTGAGGCCGAAGGCAATACGCTGTACGCGATGGCCGAGCCCGATGCGGTCGCGCGCGCCACTGCCTCCAACCCCAAAGATCTGCCGCGCCAGCAAGCCGCCGTGGCTCAATGGCTGTCACGCCGCTACAAAGTTGCACCCGAGCCGATCAGCCGCTTGGTACAAGAAAGCTGGGCCGTCGGCCAACGTGTCCACGTTGAACCCACTTTGATCTTGGCCATCATGGCGATCGAATCGGGCTTCAACCCGTTTGCCCAAAGTTCGGTCGGCGCGCAAGGCCTGATGCAGGTGCTGACCCGCGTGCATGACGCGAAATATGAAGCTTTTGGCGGCAACCTGGCAGCCTTTGACCCCATCACCAATCTCCGCGTCGGTGTACAGGTGCTCAAAGAATGTATCCAGCGCGGCGGCAGCGTGGAGGAAGGCTTGCGGCATTACGTCGGCGCCGCGAACTTGGTTGACGATTCGGGCTATGCGGCGCGTGTGCTCGCCGAACACGAGCAAATGAAGGCCGTCGTGGCAGGGCGCCAGGTGCCCATCAACACGCCCAAGCCAGTGCATGAACTGGCCCAACCGGCCCCAGCCGTGCTCGGCGCGGATGACCGAGTTGCCCTGCTGCACTGATCAGCACTGACAGTTACACTCAAACCTTCGCGCGACTGGCGATCAAGGTCACGGCAATCAGCCATGACCCGAGGTGGTGGACCACCGGGGAGCGCGAACGGCCTGTGACGCCATCACAGGCTGCTTTCAGCCGTTCGCCTGGGCAGCCCTGCACCGTCCGGGACTCCACATCTAGAGCACTGCCACCACCATGTTTGATCGCAACACTTCCACCCTCGCCCTGGTTGACCCCGATTTGTGGACCGCGGTTCAACACGAGAACCAGCGCCAGGAAGACCACATCGAGTTGATCGCCTCTGAAAACTACTGCTCGCCCGCCGTCATGCAGGCACAGGGCAGCCAGCTCACCAACAAGTACGCCGAGGGCTATCCCGGCAAGCGCTATTACGGTGGGTGCGAATTCGTTGACGTGGTTGAGCAGCTTGCCATCGACCGGGTCAAGGAACTGTTCGGCGCCGAAAACGCCAATGTGCAGCCCAACTCTGGCTCACAGGCGAATCAAGGCGTTTTCTTCGCCCTGCTCCAGCCCGGCGACACCATCATGGGGATGAGCTTGGCCGAAGGCGGCCACCTGACCCACGGCATGCCACTCAACATGAGTGGTAAGTGGTTCAACGTGGTCAGCTACGGCCTCGACGCCAATGAAGACATCGACTATGCCGCGATGGAGGCCACTGCGCGCGAGCACAAGCCCAAGCTGATCATCGCGGGCGCGTCGGCCTTCAGCCTGCGCATCGACTTTGAGCGCTTTGCGAAGATCGCCAAGGAAATCGGTGCCTATTTCATGGTCGACATGGCGCACTACGCCGGTCTGATCGCAGCCGGTGTCTACCCCAACCCGGTGCCCCATGCCGATGTGGTCACCTCGACCACGCACAAGAGCCTGCGCGGCCCGCGCGGCGGCATCATCCTGATGAAGGACGCCATCGCCAAGAAGATCAACAGCGCCATCTTCCCGGGCATCCAGGGTGGTCCGCTGATGCATGTGATCGCCGGCAAGGCGGTCGCCTTCAAGGAAGCGCTGACGCCGGAGTTCAAGGCTTATCAACAGCAAGTGGTCAAAAACGCCGTCGTGCTGGCTGACACCCTGATAGAGCGGGGCCTGCGCATCGTCTCCGGCCGCACCGAAAGCCATGTGATGCTGGTCGACCTGCAACCCAAGAACATGACGGGCAAGGAAGCCGAGGCGATCTTGGGTCTGGCCCACATGACTTGCAACAAGAACGGTATCCCCAACGACCCGCAAAAGCCGATGGTCACCAGCGGCATTCGTCTGGGCACGCCGGCCATGACAACACGGGGCTTCAAGGAAGAGCAGGTGCGTATCACCGCTCACTTGATCGCCGACGTGCTGGACAACCCCCACGACGAAGCCAACCTGGCCACCGTGCGCGCCAAGGTGGCTGCGCTGACGCGCGACTTCCCGGTTTACCGCTAAGCCTGACGCATGCGCTGCCCGTTTTGCGCCCACACCGAAACCCAGGTCGCGGAAACCCGCGAGTCGGATGAAGGTGATGTGGTGCGCAGGCGGCGCCGCTGTTCGGGCTGCGAAAAGCGATTTACCACCTACGAGCGAGCCGAGATCGCGCTGCCTGTGGTCGTCAAAAAGGACGGCACACGGGCAGATTTCGATGCCAAAAAGCTCCGTGCGTCGATGCAACTTGCCTTGCGAAAGCGGCCGGTCAGCATCGAACAGATCGACGCGGCGTTGCTGCGCATCGAAGAAACCTTGCTCACCAGCGGGGCCCGAGAGCTACCGTCAGCTCGCCTGGGCGAGTTGGTCATGCGCGAACTCAAGCGCATCGACAAGGTGGCTTACGTCCGTTTTGCCTCGGTTTACCGCAGTTTTGAAGATGTCGATGAGTTCAGACAGCTGATTCGGGAAATATAGCCCCCCCCCAGACGGGGGTCAGTCTCCCCCCCTCCCCCCCGTCAGCGTTCGCCAGTTTCCTCCCACAGAGGGACAGTCAGCGAAGCTTGTTTCTCCTAAATTGGGTTCATACGCAACCCGACGGAGAACACCATGGCTTTACTCACACAACGTGACTCTTTTTCAGATCTCACCAGCTGCCGGAGCCAACTCGGCCTTGGTTTGATAGAGGTCTTTTTTACCCTTGCGCTCTCGGGTGTCCTTCTTGCCGCTGCCATTCCTGCAATCAAGGACTGGGCACTTCGCTACCGGACCCAAGCCACTGCGCAGTCAGTGATGTCCGACATTCAACAAGCCCGTAGCGAAGCGGTCATGCGCGTTACTGCAGTACAGCTTCGTTTCAGTCGGCATGCCAATGGCACCTGCTACGTGATGCATACGGGAGACTCAGGCACCTGCCGTTGCTCTGATTTGGGTCAGGCTGTTTGCACGACATCAGGTCAGGTCTTGCGCGTGAACTGGATCCCGAGCCAGCAGCGCCTCTCAGTGCGCGCGAATGTCAGCAACATGAGTTTTCAATCGCGCCAAGGCGCGGTGACGAGCACGGGCAGCATCGACATTGCCGCGGACGACGGCAGGACAATACGCCACATTGTCAGCATCGCAGGCCGCGTCCGGTCATGCAGCCCCGACGGCGCCTTCAAATCCTTTGCGCGCTGTGCAGCTTGACCCCCTATTTAAGTGGAGCAGCGACCAACGGCACGACTTCAGCGACAGGCGGCAAACCCGGCATCGAGACACCGGCAGGCACTTCTGATAATTGATCTATGTATTTAATTCTTGGTCATACGGCATCTACAGCGATCACAGGCATCAAGGCCAGGGCAGGGCGGGGATTCAGCTTGATCGAATTGATGGTCGTTGTCGTCATCGTCGGCATCTTGGCGGCTGTTGCTTTGCCGACGTACCAGCAATATGTCATGAAAGGCCGCCGTGCTGATGCGATCAGTGCGCTGTCGGCAGTCCTACAAGCGCAAGAGCGGTGGCGGAGCAACAACAGCAATTACGCTAATTCACTACAAACCTTGTTCAACGCCTCAACTCAAGCTGCCGCGCAAAAATCACCGGGCGGCCACTACACCCTGACTTTAACCGGCTTGGGCGAGGGCGAGAGCAGAAGCTTTATTGCGGGTTACAACATCCAAGCCGTGCCGAGCAGTACGGGACTTCAAGGTGGGGACCGCGACTGCGCCGATATGTCAATCCGTGTTGAACGAGGAAATGTGATCTATTCGGCGGCAGCCAGTGATGCATCTGACAGCAAAAGCCGCTGCTGGCCCCAATGAAGTTAACTACCCGCATGCAAGGCATCACACTTGTCGAGGTAATGGTTACCTTGGGAGTATTAGGCATCTTATTGAGCATCGTTGCTCCATCGTTTGCTGACTTATTGAATCGACGTCGGGTTCAAATGGTGGCAGCCGAATTGAGCACGGACCTCGCATTTGCCCGCTCTGAGGTGGCATTGCGCCCCGATGAAAGAGTAACGGTTTATTTCAAGCAAGTCGATGCGATGAGTTGCTACACAATGGCGTACTCCGGCCTTGCTGGTTATTGTGACTGCCGCAACGGTCCGGGTACAGCTTGCGCGGGTTCGCAAATCCCGGAAATTAAAACGACGCAAGTGGCCAGCACCACCGGAGTCTCCTTCGAAACTTCAGGCACACCGAGCCGCGCCTTGAATCAAATTACTGCGGATCGAGTAACGTTTTTGTGGCCTCAATTGATTGCCAGCCCAAGTAATTTCGCCATCACCGTAACGGGCATACGCGGGAGTTCTTTGCGAGTGCGATTCAACGGCATGGGACGCGTTGAAACCTGTGCGCCAAATGGTAATTTCAGCGGGTACAAGGCATGCTGAACCGTGTAATACCTAGCTGCAGGACGATTCAACGCGGATTCGGTTTGATCGAATTGATGGTCGGAATCACCATCGGCATGATCGTCGTGGCAGGTGCAACTATATTGATGACCAACCAAGTGACCGAACATCGGCGATTGATGCTGGAGACTCAAGTTCAACAAGATCTCCGTGCGGTTGGCGACTTGATTTTGCGTGACTTGCGTCGTTCCGGTTACTGGGCGGTGCCTCAGAATGGAATTTGGGCTCCTGAGGTAAATGGAGTGTCACCAACCATTGCGGCCAATGCGTACTCGGCTGTGACAGTAGGCACTGTGAATTCTGAATCAAAAATTCAGTACAGTTATAGTCGCTCAAAGTCCGACAATGAAATTAATGTTCTCAGTAATGCAACGGTTTTTGGATTCAAACTGGAAGGCGACACTCTGAAATTTTTGTTGGGCAACTCTTGGCAGCCTCTCACCGACAACGGCACCTTGATCGTGACAGATTTTGATATCACGCTAAATACTCAGATAGTGAGTTTAGCGGACACCTGCGAGAACCCCTGTCCTGGCGGCGGCACAGCCTGTATGCCTGTTCAGGAAGTCCGCAACGTCACCATGTTGCTGCGTGGCCACGCCACACATGACCCTGCGGTGGATCGCACGGTTCGCACTACCAGTCGGCTCCGCAATGATCGCATCGTGGGTGCCTGTCCGGCGGCGGCATGAAGCTGACAAACCACTATTACAAGATGCGACGTCAGCAAGCCGGCGCAGCAACGATGGTTGTTGTTATGGTGCTATTTTTTATCATGGCCATGATGGCGGCATTTGCCAACAGAAACCTGATGTTTGAGCAGCGCATCGCCAGTAATTATTATCGTTCAGGTGTAGCCTTGGAAGCCGCTGACGCAGGCGTGGAATGGGCGCTGACCATGCTAAATAGCGGAAACATCAATGACTCATGCCGGGCGACCGGCAATCCGACGGTGAGTTTCAGGGATCGATACTTGACACTGAACCGTGACACGCGGGTAATCCAGGCAAAGTATTTCGACCCATCCAACGTCAGCTCATGTGTACACAACGCTTCTGGCACCACGGGTTGGGTCTGCCAGTGCCCGGACGGCGCCTGGGTCGAAGCGGACAACTCAGCGGCGAACCAAAACAGACTGCAACCCAGTTTCGTCGTTTCATTTAAAGATGCCATCGTTCGGCCGCTGGATCCGATCAGCCCAGGCGTCATCAAGATCATCTCAGCCGGGTGCAGCAGTAGCCTGACGGTAAGTTGCAGCAACGTGAACACCGGCATGGACAGCTCGCTTGGTTCAGCCAGCGTGACCATCACCGCCGCCTTGGTGAGTGCATTGAAGATGCCCCCTGCCACGCCGTTGACCGTGAAGGGCACAGTCACGATGGACAGCACGGGGATGGGCCTGCACAACGCTGATCCTCGTAGCAATGGCTTACTGATGCTGGCGGGTGGTGCGGCCAGCGGATGGGTGGACGGTCGCTTGGACAGTTTGCCCGGCACGCCGTCCCGCGAAGCGCTGATCGCCAGTGACCCGGGGCTGGCCGGTAAAACAGCCGACCAGATGTTCGCCATGTTTTTTGGCGTTTCGCCCGCCAGATACAAGAATCAACCAGCTGTTCGGCGGATTACTTGTGCGACCGACTGTGCCGCTACCCTGGTCACAGCCTACGGACAAGGTGTGCGCCTGGCCTGGGTTGATGGCGATATGAGCCTGAGCTCAAACGTCAACTTGGGCACCGCAACCGCGCCCATGCTTGTGATCGCCACCGGCAATGTGGCGATTTCCGGGGCCATGCAGTTGACGGGTTTGATCTACGCCCGGGGCAATATCCAGTGGACGAATACATCAGGCTCAATGTCGAGGCTGACTGGCGCGTTGATCGGTGAGAGGAACTTTGTCTCAGTCGGTGCCGCAGACATTTGGTATCAAAGCGCCATCGTCGATGAGTTGCGTAACCGAGCCGGCAGTTTCGTGCGCGTGCCTGGTAGTTGGTGGGATCAACCGTGATGGGGACGCTCACTCATCGACGTAAGCAGTTCGGAGTGACACTCATTGAAGCCATGGTCGCCATGGTCATCATGGCTTTTGGCATGGTGGCGCTGATCGGCTTGCAAAGTAACTTGCGGCGCAGTGCTGACCTGGCCAGACAGAGAGGCGAAGCAGTTCGCATTGCGCAGCAGCAAATCGAACGAATGCGAGATTACTCTGTGCTCACGGCGGCGCAAGCAGCCTCAGCACCTGCCGGCGTGCTGGCTTACGAGGACATCGCGACACCAAATGCTCCTTTCAACGCCGGCGATGCAAACAGCAATGCATCGTTCATGTTGAATCAAGTGGTCACCCCTTGGGTTGAGGACTCGTCAGGTACCGAGACGATGAAAGCCGTCTCGATCAATGTGTCTTGGGCTGACCGCGCAGGTGGAACGCAGTTCATTGAAACACACACCTTTATCGCATCAGCGGATCCGGGCCTGTCAGGCTCACTGTCGATCCCGCCTATTTCGACGCCTTTACGCCGCCCCGCTGACCGTGACTCAGCAATTCCGATAGGCGCCAAAGATTTTGGCAACAAAACAAGTGTCTTCAAACCCCAGCCCGGCGGTACGGTAGCTTGGATTTTTAACCATATCGGCGGCGCTGTAATTGGCCGGTGTACGGTGCCTGCGGGCACGCCGACGGCTGTCTTGGCTCTGGCCGATCTGAGCACCTGCGACCGAACCAGATCCGGCCTGCTTTTGAGCGGCTATGTGCGGTTTTCTGACAGCGTCACGCCAGACTCCGCCACCCCGAGCAGCACCGCCGTACCGCTTGACATGGTGATGAATGTGACCGATGGCGATGCAGCGGATCCCAATTACGAGTGCTATGACGACGCGCCTACAAGCAGTGTTGGCGCCACCGCTACTGCGGTCAGCTATTACTGTGTTGTCTATCCGAATAACTCGACGGTGCCCAGTTGGTCGGGCACATTGCGAATCAAGAACATCCCAGTGAGCATCGACGATCAGACTGTTGTGTCACCCTGGCAGGTGTGCCGCTACAGCGGCAACTACAACGGCGACAGAGTCATCGGCAATTTCGAGCATCCACTGACTTACACCCAAGTAGCGGCAGCGCTGACCAGCCAAAATTTCCTGCTGGTGCGCGCCAGCGCCACCTGCCCGGCCGGGCAGGTGGCCGATCCAGCGCGTGGCATTTACGCCAACACCCAGACGGTGTTGCATCAATCGCTTGCAGAGCCCAACGGCGTCGACACCCCGAGGCCCAACTAGACTTCGGGCATGCCTGATCATGCCCACCACTCCACCGACGAAAGCGCCATGCGCCAGGCGCTGGCTCTCGCCGAACTGGCTGTCGGTCTGACCGACCCGAACCCCCGCGTCGGTTGCGTCATCACCGCCGCAGACAGCACTGTAATTGGCCTCGGCCATACCCAAGCCGCCGGGCAGGCGCATGCCGAGGTGATGGCGCTGCGTGATGCCCAAACGCGCGGCTTGAACGTGCGCGGTGCCACGGCTTACGTCACGCTTGAGCCCTGCGCCCACCAAGGCCGCACACCGCCCTGTTGTGACGCCTTGATTGCTGCAGGCCTGGCACGGGTGGTGGCGGCTGTCGGTGACCCCAATCCGCTGGTCGCAGGCCAGGGCATGGCGCGCTTGCAGGCGGCAGGCATCGCCACGCAACTCGGGTTGCTGGAAGACGAAGCTCGCGAGCTGAACATTGGGTTTTTCTCGCGCATGCAGCGCGCCCGGCCCTTTGTGCGAATGAAGATCGCCGCCTCGCTGGACGGCCGCACCGCCCTGCCAAATGGAATCAGCCAATGGATTACCGCCGCACCAGCGCGCACCGATGGCCATGCGTGGCGCAAGCGGGCCGGCGCGGTGCTGACAGGCATCGGCACCGTGCGGGATGACGATCCCCGGCTCGACGTTCGGTTGGTAGAAACAGCCGGGCAGCCGCTGCGGGTGGTGATTGATTCGCGGCTTGAAACACCGCTGAGCGCACGGCTGCTCGCCCCCCCCGGGAAGGTGTTGATCTATGGCGCCGTGACGCCGGCCACCCGGCCCGATCTGATCGCCGCAGGTGCCGAGTTGGTCGAATTAGCAGGCCCTGGCGGCAAAGTTGATTTGCCAGGCGTGATGGCTGATCTGGCACGGCGCGGCATCAATGAATTGCATGTTGAGGCGGGTGAAAAACTCAATGGCTCATTGCTGCGGGAGGGCCTGGTGGACGAGTTGCTGGTCTATCTGGCCCCCAAGTTGCTCGGTCCAGGGCTGGGTTTGGCGGCTTTGCCCGCGTTGACGACGCTGGCGGGCTTGCCGGCTTGGCGCTGGGTCGAATGCACGCCTGTCGGAGATGATCTAAGGCTTAGGCTGCGGCCGGTGTGATCCCCGGCTTAGCCCACTTACAATCGGGTTTATGCCCATATCACCTGTTTCCGAGCTTGTTGCCGAGCTGGCCGCTGGCCGCATGGTTATCCTGGTCGACGAAGAAGACCGCGAGAACGAGGGCGACCTTGTTATCGCCGCCGACCATGTAACACCCGAAGCCATCAATTTCATGGCCAAGTTTGGCCGTGGACTGATCTGTTTGACCCTGACGCGTGAGCGCTGTGAGCGGCTGCAACTGCCGCCGATGGCCACGCGCAATGGCACCAAACACGGCACCGCCTTCACCGTGTCCATCGAAGCTGCCACCGGCGTGACGACCGGCATCTCCGCCGCTGACCGCGCCCGCACCGTACAAGCTGCCGTGGCCCGCCACGCCGAGCCGCGCGACCTGGTGCAACCGGGTCACATCTTTCCCTTGCAAGCGCAGGACGGCGGCGTGCTGATGCGCGCCGGCCATACCGAAGCGGGCTGTGATCTGGCGCAAATGGCAGGGCTCACGCCTGCTGCCGTGATCTGCGAAATCATGAAGGACGACGGCACGATGGCGCGCCTGCCGGATCTGGAGATTTTTGCCGCCGAGCACGGTCTCAAGATTGGCACGATTGCCGATTTGATCGAGCATCGCAGCCGTCATGAGTCCCTGATCAGCAAGGTGGCCGAGCGCAAGTTCAGCACCGCGCAGGGTGAATTTGATTGCACCGTGTTCAAAGACCGCACCGGCGCCGTCCATATGGCGCTGACGCACGGTCAGTGGAAGCCCGAGGAAGAGGTGTTAGTGCGTGTGCACGAACCGTTGTCGGTGCTCGATCTGCTCGAAACTGGGCCGACATGTGGGCATTCATGGCCGCTGCCGGCAGCCCTTGCTGAATTGCTGCGCGCACCTGCCGGTATCGCTGTGCTGCTGAACTGCGGTGACGACGCCACCGGCTTGCACCGCCGTTTGAGCGAAGCACCCGCCAGCCCGCCACGCACGGCGATGGATCTGCGCACCTACGGCGTGGGCGCGCAAATCCTGCGCGAGATGGGCGTCGGGCGCATGCGTTTGCTCGGCAGCCCGCGCCGCATGCCAAGCATGATCGGTTACGGCTTGGAAGTCACCGGTTTCCTGGCCCCAAACGCTCAGTGAACCTCTTTGTGAAACGCTCTTTGAAAGACTGCCACCATGCAAGGTTCTGACCAGGGGCAAGCTGCCTCTCTCGACGGCGAAGACTTGCGCATCGGGATCGTGCAAGCACGCTTCAACGAGGCCATCACCCGCCAACTGGCTGAATCCTGTATCGCCGAACTGCTGCTGCTGGGCGTGGCCGAAAAACACATCCGGCACATCACCGTGCCCGGCGCGCTGGAGGTGCCCTTGGCGCTGAACGCGATGGCCGACAGCGAGGACTACGACGCACTGGTGGCCCTGGGCTGCATCATCCGCGGCGAGACCTATCATTTTGAGCTGGTCGCCAACGAAAGCGGCGCGGCCGTCACTCGCGTGGGGCTTGATCATCAGATCCCGATTGCAAACGCGATTCTGACGGTCGAGAACGAAGAACAAGCCTGGGCGCGTGCCACGGACAAAGGCCGCGACGCGGCCCGCGTAGCGGTCGAGATGGCCAATTTGATGGAAAAAATTTCGTGAATATCACCGACGACAGCAAACCCCTGGCCGACGCGCCGAGCTTGCCCGCGGCCAAGAAGGCACCGGCCAAATCAGCACGCCGCCGCTCGCGCGAGTTTGCGCTGCAAGGGCTCTACCAGTGGCTGGTGACGGGCGATGAGGTCAAAGTAATTGACGCCCACATGCGCGAGCTGGAAGGTTTCGGCAAGGCCGACAACGCCCACTTCCTGACCTTGCTGAATGGCTGCATTGCCGAAGCAGCCGATCTGGACGCCGCCTTGGCCCTGCACGTGGACCGCAAGACGACGGAGCTGTCGCCGATCGAACACGGCGTGCTGATGATCGGTGCGTATGAGTTGAAGCACTGCATCGACATCCCTTACCGCGTGGCCATCAACGAGGCTGTCGAGTTGGCCAAATCGTTTGGCGGCACCGATGGTCACAAGTATGTAAACGGCGTGCTCGACCGCTCGGCCAGCGACCTGCGGCCGCAGGAAGTAGCGGCGCGCAAATCCGGTCATAGCGCCAAGAAATGAAGTTGGCCGGACGGCTCGACCAGATCGAGCCCTTTTACGTGATGGAGTGTGCCAAGGCGGCGGTCGAGATCGCACGCGGGCCGCTTTGCGACCCGGCACAGGGCGGGCGGCGAATGATTTATCTGAACATTGGCGAGCCTGACTTCAGCGCCCCGCCGCTGGTTCAGCAAGCCGCCCAAGACTGCATTGCTGCCGGCCGCACGCAATACACCCCGGCCACCGGCCTGCCTGAACTGCGTGCCGCGCTGTCCGGTTGGTATGCCAAGCGCTTTGGCCTGGACATTGCGTCTGAACGCATCGTCATCACGGCCGGCGCTTCGGCCGCTTTGCAACTGGCCTGCCTCGCCTTGTTTGAGCGTGGCGACCAGGTGCTGATGCCCGACCCCTGCTACCCCTGCAACCGCCATTTCGTCGCCGCTGTTGACGCCGAGGCGGTGCTGCTCCACTGCGGCGCTGATCAACGCTTTCAGCCCAGTGCCGCCCAGGTGCGCGCTGCCTGGACCGATGTCACCCGCGGCGTGCTGCTGGCTTCGCCCAGCAACCCGACCGGCACGTCGATCGAACCGGCCGAGTTGCGCGCCATCGTTGAAGCGGTGCGCGAGCGCGGTGGCGTCACCGTGGTTGATGAAATCTATCTGGGCCTGAGCTACGACGCCCGGTTTGAAAGCAGCGCTCTGAGCTTTGGTGACGACGTCATCTCGGTCAACAGCTTTTCCAAATACTTTGGCATGACCGGTTGGCGGCTGGGCTGGCTGGTGCTGCCGCCGGCCTTGGTGGCGCCGATTGAAAAGCTGGCGCAGAACCTGTTCATCTGCGCGTCAAGCGTCGCGCAACACGCGGCGCTGGCTTGTTTTGAGGCTGATTCAATCACCGAATACGAACGGCGCCGCGAGGCCTTTCGGGCCCGGCGCGACTATGTGGTGCCGGCCCTGCAATCACTCGGATTGCAGGTTCCTGTGACACCGGATGGCGCGTTCTACGCCTGGATCGATTGCTCGGCCTTCACCGATAACTCGTGGGATTTCGCGTTCGAGCTGATGCGCACGGCGCAAATCGCCTTGACGCCGGGCCGCGACTTCGGCCGCATCGGGTCGGCACGCTGGCTGCGCCTTTCCTTCGCGAGCAGCATGGCTGATCTGCAAGAGGCTGTGGCGCGGCTCGCGCAGCTTTTGCACCGGTGAGCGCCATGTTTGACCACCCCGTGCGCGTCTACTGGGAAGACACCGATGCCGGTGGCGTGGTGTTCTATGCCAACTACCTGAAATATTTCGAGCGGGCCCGCACCGAGTGGCTGCGCGCTCTCGGGTTTTCGCAAGAAGCGATGCGGCGCGATGACGGCGCGATGTTCATCGTCAGCCAGACTGCAGTGCGCTATCTGGCCCCGGCGCGGCTTGATGACCTGTTGCGGGTGACGGTGGATCTGCGTGAACCCGGCCGCGCCAGCATGGTGATGTTCCAGCAGGCCTGGCGGGGTGAGACCTTGCTGGCCGAAGGTGATATCCGGATTGGCTGCGTTGGCGCGGCCGATTTCAAACCGACCCGAATTCCTAAGGCCCTGATGGCCCAGTTGAAAACCAAAAACCCATGAACCAAGACCTGTCCATCGTCTCCCTGATCATGCACGCCAGCCTGGTCGTGCAACTGGTGATCGCCGCGCTGCTGCTGGTGTCGCTGGCGAGTTGGAGCGTGATCTTCGGCAAGCTGATTTCACTGGCGCGCATCAAGCGCAGCAACGAGGCCTTCGAGCAGGAGTTCTGGTCAGGCAAGAACCTGAACGAGTTGTTCACCGCCGTGACGGGCAAGGCGGGCGGCGCGCCGCTGGAGCGGATTTTCGCGTCCGGCATGCGCGAGTTTTTGAAGCTGCGCGAAAAGCGCGTGACCGAAACCTCCGCCCTTCTCGACGCCTCGCGCCGCGCGATGCGGGCCAGCTTTCAGCGTGAGCTCGACGCGATGGAAAGCAATCTCTCCTTCCTCGCCTCGGTTGGGTCGGTCAGCCCCTATGTGGGCCTGTTTGGCACCATCTGGGGCATCATGCACGCCTTTGTCGGCCTGTCGAACCTGACCCAAGTCACGCTTGCTACCGTCGCCCCCGGCATTGCTGAAGCCCTGGTGGCCACGGCCATCGGCCTGTTCGCCGCCATCCCGGCGGTGCTGGCTTTTAACCGCTTTGCCCGCCAGATCGACCGCAGCGCGATCACCTTGGAAACCTTCATCGAAGAGTTCTCCAACATCTTGCAGCGCAACGCCGGCAGCACGGTCGGTCAGGCGGCGCACTGAGATGGCCTCCTCCATGCGCAGCCACAGCGGCAGCCGACGCCGCACGATCAACGAGATCAATATGGTGCCCTTCATCGACGTGATGCTGGTGCTGTTGATCATCTTCATGGTCAGCGCACCGCTGATCACCACCGGCGTGGTCGATCTGCCCAGCGTGGGCCGCAGCAAGGCACAGCCGGAGCATGTGATCAGCGTGGTGGTAGGCATCGATGAAAAGCTCAAGCTCAAGCTCGACCAGGGCGAGCCGCAGCCGCTGACCCTCAACCGGCTGGCCGAGCGGGTCAAGCAGGCGCAGGCTGGCGTGGCCACCACACCGGTGGTGATCTCGGCCGACAAGGCGGTCAAGTACGAGGCTGTGGTCAAGGTGATGGACGTGTTGCAGACCGCCGGCATCCAGCGGGTGGGTTTGGCTGTGCGCAACAGCGGGGCATCCGCCGCCAACTGATATGGCCACCATGTCGATGATGGGCCAGCGTCGCGATCCCTTGCGTCCGCCTGAAGCACCCGGCATGGGTCGGGGCATTGCCTTCGCGCTGGTTGCCCATGTGCTGCTGCTGGCGGCGCTCAGTTCGGGGGTGCAATGGCGCACCAAGACCCTGCCGACCTTCGAGGCCGAGCTGTGGTCCGCCGTGCCGCAGGCCGCCGCGCCCAAAGAAGTGTTGCTGCCGCCGCCTGAACCGGACGTGAAGCCCCAGATCAAGCCCGAGCCGAAACCACAACCACAATCGCAACCGCCACAGCCGAAAGTGGAAGATTTGCAGGCCCAGCGCGATGCCGAAATCGCCATCGAAAAGGCGCGCGTGCTGAAGGTCAAGCGCGAGTTGGAGCGGCTGGCCGATCTGGAAGCACAGCGCAAAAAGCAGGCGTCCGAGGACAAGCTGAAAGCCGAAAAGCGCGCTGCCGACGACAAGCAGCAAAAAATCGACAAGGCCAAGCTCGATAAGCTCAAACAGGCCAAAGAGGACAAGGCCCGGGCCGACAAGGACGACGCCAAGCGTGAGGCGCAGCTTCAGGCTCAGCGGCAGGAAAACCTGCGCCGCATCCAGGGCATGGCCGGGGCCAGCGGCGATGCCAATGCCAGCGGCAGCGCGCTGAAAAGCTCGGGGCCGTCGGCCAGCTACGGTGGCCGCATCAAGGCCCGCATCCGGCCCAACATCATCTACACCGACAGCGGCACCGGCAACCCGGTGGCCGAGGTGGAGGTGCGTGCCGCGCCAGACGGCACCATCATCGGCCGCAAGCTCATCAAGCTGAG
>JBBQKT010000035.1:0-16420 GCA_038327205.1 Burkholderiales bacterium
GATGCTGGCCGAGCATGTCGCGCGCGGCGCGCAGTTGTCGGTGGCCTGCGTCGAGGTGCCGTTGGAAGACGCGTGCGAGCTGGGCGTGATGGCGGTCGACGCCGAGCAGCGCATCGTCGCCTTCGATGAAAAACCAGCGCATCCGACGCCCTTGCCGGGGCAGCCCGAGCGCGCGCTGGCCAGCATGGGCATCTATGTTTTCGACGCCGACTTCCTGTTCGAGCAACTGGTGCGAGATGCCGCTGACGCCTCGTCCAGCCATGACTTCGGCCGCG
The DNA here is from genome assembly GCA_038327205.1 of Burkholderiales bacterium. GTDB lineage: Bacteria > Pseudomonadota > Gammaproteobacteria > Burkholderiales > Burkholderiaceae_C > Paucibacter_A. The sequence goes on from JBBQKT010000035.1 coordinate 276, forward strand.
ACCTGGTGCCGGGCCTGGTCGGCCAAGGCCAAGCGCGCGTCTACGCGCACCGCTTCCAGAACAGCTGTGTCAACATGGTCAGCGAATGGCCGTACTGGCGCGACGTCGGCACGCTCGACGCCTACTGGGAAGCGAACATCGACCTCACCCATGTCGTGCCCGAACTGAACCTGTATGACGCCGCCTGGCCGATGTTGGGCCGCCAGCCGCACCGGCCACCGGCCAAGTTTGTCTTCGACGAGAGCGGCCGCCGCGGGGTGGCGATCGACTCGCTGGTCTCAGGCGGCTGCATCGTCAGTGGTGCCACGGTGCGGCGCTCTGTCCTGTTCAACGACGTGCGCGTCGCCGAAGGCAGCGTGATCGAAGACTCGGTGGTGTTGCCCGGCGTCAAAGTGGGCCGCGGCGTGCACCTGCAGCGCGCCATCATCGACAAGGGCTGCACGCTGCCCGATGGCTTCAGCGCCGGGCTCGACCCCGCGCGCGACCGCGAGCGATTGCGTGTCACCGAGCGTGGCATCACGCTGGTCACACCGCGCATGCTGGGCGGCTGAAGGCCCGCGCTGACATGGCCCGCCGCCCCACTGTCCTGCCCGCCCCGCCTGAGCCGGGCAGCCCGTTCCCGCTCGGCTCGCGCCCCGTGCATGGCGGCGTCAACTTCAGCGTCCAATCGCGCCATGCGCAGCGGGTGCAACTGCTGCTGTACCGGGCCGTCGACGACGCTGAGCCGATACGCACCATCGATCTCGACGCTGGACCGCACCACACCTGGCACTACTGGCATGTGTTTCTGCCCGGCGTCGGTGTCGGGCAGATTTACGCCTGGCGAATCCATGGTCCCTTCGATCCGTCAAACGGCCACCGTTTCGACGGCGACAAAGTGCTGCTCGACCCCTACGGCCGCGCCGTTGCCGTACCGCGCGACTACCGCCGCAGCGCCGCCATCGCGCTCGGGCGCAACGACGCTTGGGCAATGAAGAACGTCGTCGCCGACGACCACGCTTACGACTGGGAGGGTGATGCCCCACTGCGGCGTCCGTTCTCGCAGACCGTCATCTACGAAGCCCATGTGCGCGGCTTCACCCGCCACCCCAGTTCAGGCGTTCGTGCCAGTCGGCGGGGCACCTATGCGGGCTTGATTGAGAAGATCCCCTATCTGGTCGACCTGGGCATCACCGCCGTGGAGTTGATGCCGGTGTTCCAGTTCGACGCGCAGGATGCGCCGGCCGGCCGCGTCAACTATTGGGGCTATGCCCCGGTGTCCTTTTTCGCCCCGCATGCGGCGTATTCCAGTCGGCAGGCCAGCGCGCAACGGCCGCTGGCGGTGCTGGACGAGTTCCGCGCGATGGTGAAGGCACTGCACCGTGCCGGGCTGGAGGTGATCCTCGACGTCGTTTACAACCACACCGCCGAAGGCGGCGAAGGCGGGCCGACGATGGCCTTCAAGGGTGTGGACAACGCGACTTACTACATGCTCGACGGTGAGGGCCGCTACGCCAACTACTCGGGCTGTGGCAACACGCTGAATGCCAACCAGTCGGTGGTGCGGCGCATGATCCTGGACAGCCTGCGCTACTGGGTGCAGGTGATGCATGTCGACGGCTTTCGCTTCGATCTGGCATCCATCTTGTCGCGCGACGAGCAAGGCCATCCGCTGGCTAAGCCGCCGGTGCTGTGGGACATCGACAGCGACCCCGCGCTGGCCGGCACCAAACTCATCGCCGAGGCCTGGGACGCCGCTGGCCTGTACCAGGTCGGCAACTTCGCCGGCGACCACTGGAAGGAATGGAACGGGCAATTCCGCGACGACGTGCGCGGTTTCGTCTGCGGCGAGCCCCACACGGTGGCGCGCACCGCCGACCGGCTGTTCGGCAGTCCGGCGCTGTACGGCAACAACCCACGCGAGCCGGCACAGAGCGTCAACTTCGTGACCAGCCACGACGGCTTCACGCTGCAAGATCTGGTCTCCTACAACGTCAAGCACAACGAGGCCAATGGCGAGGACAACCGCGACGGCAGCGACGACAACCACAGCTGGAACTGCGGTGTCGAAGGCCCCACCGACGACCCCGAAGTACTGGCGCTGCGCACGCGGCAAGTGAAGAACCTGCTGGCCATCAATGTGCTGGCCATCGGCACGCCGATGCTGCTGATGGGCGACGAGATGCGGCGCAGCCAGCAGGGCAACAACAACGCTTACTGCCACGACAACGCCATCAGCTGGCTCGACTGGACGCTGCTGAAGCAGCACGCCGAGATCCACCGTTTCGTCAAGGGCCTGATCCGCGTGCGCAACCTGCGCGAATCGGTGCGCGACGACCACCACCTGACGCTGGCCGAGCTGATGGCCCAGGTCAAGGTCCAGCTGCATGGCGTGCGCCTGGGTGCGCCAGATACCAGCGCGCAGTCGCACAGCCTGGCCGTCACCGCCAGCAGCCTGTCGGGCGACCTGTTGATGCACTTTGCGCTGAACGCCTTTTGGGAGCCGCTGGAATTCGAGCTACCCACATTGCCCGGCTGGGCGAGCAGCGGCTGGCGCCGCGTCATTGACAGTGCGCGCCCGTCGCCGGCCGACCTGGTGGAATTCAGTGCTGCAGAGACCGTGGTCGGCAACACCCACCGCGTCGAGCCGCGATCGGTGGTGGTGCTCTTCGCATCCGACTGAGGTCACCGGCCTTGCCTGGGCTGGCGCTAGCCCTAGCCCTAGCCCTGACGCAAATAGCTCAACACCTGCTCGGCACTCTGGTCCGGCGGGAACACCGGGTAGAACACATGCTCCACCTGGCCGTCCACCACGACCAAGGTCATGCGCTTGTAGAGCTCCATGCCCGCCACCTTGAACGTCGGAAGCTGCAGATGGCGATGCAGTTGCAAGTCCGCATCACTCAGCAACTGGAACGGCAGGTGCAGGCGATCTCGCACCTCGCGCTGGTAGTCGGTGGTCTGAGCACTGAGGCCGAACACGCCGGTCTGCAAGGCCTGCAAATCGGTGAAGTGGTCACGGAAGGCGCAGGACTGCGGCGTGCAGCCACGTGCCCCGGGAATGCCGTCCCAGCCGTCCGGCAGTGGCACACCCGGCTGTCCCGTCATGGGGTAGACATAAACAACCCAGCGGCCCTGAAGTGCCGCCAGATCCACCGATGAACCATCGGTGCTCGCCAGCCTGACGGACGGCAGCTTTTTGCCCGGCAGGTGCTGGGCGGCGCCATCGTCCTGAGGCACAGGAAGATCGGCAGGCAGTTGGGAGAGGTTGGTGGCCATGGTTGCGATCCTTGTGCTGGCGGCGCTGGAAAAGTCGTTAAAAAACGGGTGGAACTCCAATCATCGTCGCCAGTCTATGGCTTGATTCTTTAATCCTGCAACGACCGCCAAAGCCTGCGCCAAACGGCTTGACGGCAGGTCGCGCCAGCAACGCCACTTTGGCTGGTCGCTAGCGGCACGCACAGCAGGATCAACGCAACTGAATTCGATGCGGCGGGGGTGGACACGGGGGTGGGCATGGGCCGCTGTTACATGCGAATACAAGCTTCTGCGAATTCGGTCGGCGGCCCAGTTCAGCACGCGTTGTGCTCACATGGGTTCATCCAGCGTGATGGACCCAACGACCCAACCCGTTGAAAGCTTCCATGAACAAACTACTCCTGACCCTGATTGCCAGCTTCTTTGCTTCCGTCGCCAGCGCCCAGCCTGCGACGCCTGTCGCCGCATCGGCGCCCGCCGTGATCAAGGCCGAAGTCAAGGCGGACAAGAACACCGCGAAGGCGATGGCCTCTGAAGCCAAAGTCGATGCCAAGGCAGACGCTACCGCCGCCAAGGCCGACATGAAAGCTGCCGACGTCAAGGCTGACGCAATGACAGACGCGACCAAGACAAAGGCCAAGGCCCATGCCAAGGTGGTCAAGGCCGAAGACGCTGACAAGATGAAGATGCAGGCGAAGGCCGAGATGGTCGATGCCAAGGCCGATGGCAAGCAAGCCACCAAGGCGATCCGGGCCGATGCCAAGGCACAGAAGGCCAAGGTCGAAGCCCATGCCGACAAGGCCGAAGCCAAGACCAACACCGAGACCGTGAAGGCCGAAGGCAAGGCCGAGGTCAAGGCTGCGGCCACCAAGTAAGCGTTCCACCGGTTGAAACAGACAGGTCCGCCTGTCTGTCTTGACCCCTATGATGAATCTGATGTGTGCCGCACGCGCTTGCCAGACGCCCACGCTTGGCAAGATGCGTCGCCCCCGGCTTGGCCGGCCCATCCAGCGCGACCGATTGTTTATCGCGCTCGACGCCACGGCCTCCGCCCCTGGCCTTTGGATCGCGGGACCGGCCGGATTCGGCAAGTCCACGTTGATCGCCACCTACCTTGACGCGCGGGGCTTGAGCTCGGGTTGGCTGCAACTCGATACCGGCGATGCTGACCCCGCCACCTTCGCGCATTTTCTTGGCGAAACCACCGCAGCGATGGCACCTGGCAAGCCGCACCGGCTGCCGCTGCCTAACGCCGACGATCTGCGCGACGTTCCGACCTTCATCCGCCGCTGCTTTCGCCACTTGACGCAGGCGCATGACGGACCCTGTGTGCTGGTGCTGGACAACATTCAGGCACTCGACAGCCTGCCTGCCTTGCATGCGGGCATCGCCGCTGCGATCAGCGAGATGCCGGAGGGTTGGCGGCTCATCGCGATCAGCCGCGAGCCGCCGCCGCCGGCCTATGCCAGGGTGATGGCTTGCCAGCAGCTGGTGTGCATGGAAGCCAGTGCCCTGCGATTCACGCCCGCAGAGACGCAGGCGCTGCTCGATCTGCACGGCAGGCCGTGGTCAGCGCAGGCCCTGTGTGAGACCACCGATGGCTGGGCGGCGGCGATGATCCTGATGCTGGCCGCTCGCACTGAGCTGACGCCGCCCCATCCACCGGGCGCCGCCAGCACGCCGAAGATGGTGTTTGATCTGTTCGCCGGCGAAGTGATGGCGGCCTTCGCCCCGTGGCAGCGTCACGCGCTGATGCGCACCGCGTTTCTGCCGAGCTTCACGGCCACGATGGCTGCGTCGGTCAGCGGCGAGCCTCGCGTGGAAACGCTGCTTGAGGACCTGGCCCGCCGCAGCCTGTTCACCGACCGACGCGGCACGGTCCCGGCGATCTATACCTTCCACGCGCTGTTCAGCGACTTCCTGCGCAGCCAGGCGCAGGCCGAGCTGCCGCCCGCTACCCTGCGCACATTGCGCGTCGATGCTGCGGGTCTGCTTATTGCGGCCGGTCATGCGGACGCGGCCATCGGACAGCTTGTGGACGGCCAAGAATGGGCCAGGGTCTTGCAACTGCTCGCCTCCCACGCCGGGGAATTTGTGGCCCAGGGGCGCCAGGCCACCGTCCGCCAGGCGGTGTCCGCCATGCCCGAACCCTGGCGCAACACGCCCCAAGCCTGCTATTGGCTCGGCTTTTGTAACCTGAGCATCGACCCCGAGGCCGCGCTGAGACAACTGCAATTGGCCCACGACGGCTTCCTCGCCGACGGGAACGAGCAAGGTGCGTTCGAGGCCGCCGCAGCGGCTGCCGACGCGATCATCTTCCAGGGTGCGAACTACGACGCACTGGCCCCTTGGCTGCCCCTGCTTGAGCGCTGGGCGCCGAACTACCTGGCGGCCCGCGACGCGGCGCTGGATCTGCGCGTATTGCCAGGGCTGCTGGCCGCCTTTGTCCACCGGGACCCGGGTCACGCCCTGACCGCAGAGCTGGCCGACGCCGCCGAGCACATGCTCGATGAACCACTGGGTGCCACGCAGCGCATTCTGCTGGGCAGTCTCGCCCTGTATCTGTTGTGGACCGGGCAGACACCGCGCCTGGACCGCATCCTCGCCAAGATCGACCGCATGTGCGCGGCGCAGGACACCGCAGCAGCCACGCTGCTGCGGTGGTACGGCGTGGGCGTGCTGGTGCGCTCGCTGCTCGGCCATCTCGACGCGGCGATGGACGGCGCCTCGCGCGCACTGGCGCTGGCTCAAAACGGACCCGCACCGATGCGTGTGAAAGCACATCTGATGATGGTGCTGGCCGCTGAATCGGCGCGCGATGCCGAGCTCGCGCGGCGCCACTTGGCCGAGTCGGCGGGCCTGCTGGCGGCGGGCAACAAGGTCGACGTGACGACCTATGAATTCCAGCGTGGCCTGCTGATGCTGCTGGACAAGGACTGGCATGCCGCTGCGCAGCTGATGCGCCTGGCCGTGAGCAGCGGTCGCGCCAGCGGTTGGCCGCTGCGCGAGCACATTGCCCTGATCGGCCAGACCTTGGCCGCGACCCAGGTCGACAGTTTCGACGAGGCCGAAACCGCCCTGGCGGCGGTTTTTGCGCATCGCTTTTATGCCGTCTGCCGGTGGCATCACTGGATCGCTGCCCTGGTCGAGGCCAACCTGGCAGACCGGCGCGGCGATGAGGCCCGCGCCGTGGCAGCCTTGCGGCGCGGGTTTGCCGTCGGCCGCGCCTGCGGGTTCGACTTTGGCCCCATGCCTTATTGCTGCGGCGACATGATGTCGCGCCTGGCCGCGCTGGCACTGGCGCACGACATCGACACGCCCTTCGTGCAGCAGATGGTGCGCCGTCATGGGCTGCCGGCACCGCCCGGCGCACCAGCCAACTGGCCCTGGCCGGTGCGCATCCGCACGCTGGGCAGCTTCAGCATCGAGCAGGAGGGCGGTGCAGCCCCGGCATCGCGCAAGGAGAGCCGCAAGCCGCTGGATCTGCTGAAACTGCTGCTGGCCCTGGGCGGCGAGAACGTGCCGGTCGGGCGCCTGTGCGCATCGCTGTGGCCCGAGGCCCCGGGCGATGCAGCGCGCAACTCGTTTGACAACACCTTGCACCGGCTCAGGAAGCTGCTCGGTGGCGACGGGCGTGTCACGCTGCGCGCCGGTGGCCTCAGCCTGGACGCCGCCACATGCTGGACCGATTGCGCGGCGCTTGCCGACTGGCTTGCTGCGCCGCCGGCGGTCGAGCCAGACGGCGACCCGAGCAGGGTCAGCGCATGGATCGACGGGGTACTGGCCCTGTACCAGGGGCCTTTTTTGGTGGGCGAGGACGAACTGAACGACGTGCTCGTCGCCCGCGAGCGCATCGAGGCGCGCCTCACGCGGCAGGTGGCGGCGCTGGGTGATCAACTTGAAGCGATGGGCCAGCATGCGGCCGCAGTGCGCCTGTACCAGCGCCTGGTCGAGCAGCAACCCTTGGCGGAGGACATGGTGCGCAGGTTGATGGCTTGCCTGCTGAACCTGGGTCAGCGTGCCGAGGCCTTGGCGGTCTACCGGCGCCTGCGCCAGCAGTTGTCGGTGGTTCTGGGCGTTCGGCCAGCCACTGAAACACAAGCCATCGCCGCCCAACTTCGCAATCTCTAAGCGATCTCTAGGATCCGCCTTTTTAGTCTTCTCTCCATGGGCGAACCGCAGGCAAGCCTGCCGTCAGATGCGAGTCGTCAAACTGGAAGGGAGCTGGGAATGTTGAACAGAATTTTTTCGCTGTCGCTGTCGATGGCGTCATGTGCCGTATGGGCTCAGAACCCCATCGAGACCGACGGGGACAAATACAAAGTGGTGCTGGACAACGAGCAGGTGCGGGTGCTCGAGTACCGGGACATGCCGAGCGACAAGACCCACCAGCACCGCCATCCCGCCTTCGTCCTGTACGCCGTCTCCGCGTTTCAACGCAAGATCCACTTGCCGGATGGCAAGGTGCTGATGCGCGAGTTCAAGCCCGGCGATGTGATGTATTCGCCGGCGCAAGAGCACATCGGCGAGAACGTCGGCACCACGCCGACTCACGTCATCATGGTCGAGCTGAAGACGGCGGTGAAGCCGTGAGCTCGGCGTCTTGCTCCGCCGGGCCTGTCCGCAGCGGGCCGGCCAACACGACCGAAGCCCTTGTCCACCGGGTCCTTTCGGGCAGGGCATCAGGGCGGCCCCTGCTTGCGATCACCCTCGTGGCCATTGCCCTGACCGCGAGCAGCCTGTGCCCGCCGGTGTCAGCCGCTTCGCTGGACGCTTATGCGGGTGTGATTGGGGGTTCAGGCATTGGCACGGTGCCCGGGGGCTGCAGCAATGCTCCACCACCCGCCCTGAACTTCTTCAGCTTCACCGGCACAGCATGGCCGGTGGAGGGCATTGCCGCCTGTGGCTACAGCGGCAGCCTCGATCAGGTGACGGCTGCGACCGGGCCGCTGGGCATCAGCAAAAGCCTGCAGCCGGTGTCGCTCGGCAGTTCGCCCGGCAGCGGCACCTTTGAGGGCACCGCGCAGTCGGTCGCCAATTACGGTCGCCTGGGTGCCACGGCCCATGCCTTCATCGGTAGCGGGCGGCCGGGCGGAAACACCCAATTCCAGTCCATCGCTGCGGCCAGGTTTTCCGACACCTTGACCGCCAGCAGCCCCTTGGTGGCGGCTGCCAGCGCCGGGTTTGTGAGCTACCAATTCAGTGTCGACGGGCGCCTGACGGCGCTGGGCGCGCCGGAGGCGTTCTACTTCGGCGAGACCTATATGGCGCTGGACTTGCAGCACCAGGGCGGACCGACCTACGAGGTGCTCAATGCCCATGTGCGCCGCGGCGGCATCGGCACCCTTTCAAATCGGCCGCCGCCTGCGGGCTGGAGCACCAGCGAAGGCAGCCTGATCGGTGGCAGCACGGTCTTCGCACGCGACTTTCCCATCGTCTGGGGGCAACCGTGGGACCTGAAGCTGGGCCTGGTGGCCTGGGCCTACGGCACGGCAGACAGCGACTTCCTCAGCACCGCCCGACTCACCGGCCTGACGCTGTACGACGCCAACCACACCCTGGTGTCAGACTTCAATTTGAGTGCTGCATCAGGCACCTTGTATGCCAGTGCAGTGCCGGAGGTGCCGATGGGCTTGCTTTGGCTGTTCGGTCTGGCCGGGGTTGGCTGGACCTGCAGAAAGGGCTCGGCCGCGATGACCGCTGGCAGGTGAGCAGGAAACGCCTTTGGCCTCCTAAGCCGAAGCGCGGACTGAAGCAAGGGCTGAAAGCGAGCGCAAAATTCGCAGCACTGCCATCAACCCCCTCGGAGTCCCGCCCATGAACGACAGACTGCGCTGCTTCTGCCAACTCGGCGACCTCGCCGGTTCAGCCGGCTTTCTCGCCTCGACGCGTCGGCACTTGCATCAGCACCCGGAACTGTCGTTCCAGGAGCTTGATACCGCTGCGCTGGTGGCCGACGCGCTGGCGGGTTGGGGCTGGGACGTCACCCGCGCCGTCGGTGGCCACGGTGTCGTCGGGACGCTGCGCGTGGGGTCCGGTGCGCGCAGCATTGCCTTGCGCGCCGACATGGATGCGCTGCCGATCCCGGAGGCCACCGGCAAGCCCTGGTCTAGCGTGAACGACGGCGTGATGCATGCCTGCGGCCACGACGGCCACACCGCCATGCTGCTCGGTGCCGCGCAGCAACTCGCGAAGACACGGCAGTTCTCGGGCACGGTCCAGCTGGTGTTCCAACCGGCCGAAGAGGCCGGCAAGGGCAGCGGCGCACAGCGCATGATCGAGGACGGCCTGTTCGAACGCTTTCCCTGCGACGCGATCTTCGGCCTGCACAACTCGCCGGGCATCGCGGCCGGCACTTTCGGCTTCGGCAGCGGCCCATTCATGTCGGCATCAGACACCGCGCACATCACGATCCACGGCCGCGGCGGCCACGCCGCGCGACCGCATCAGACGGTGGACCCGGTGTTGATCGCCGGCAGCCTGGTGATGGCGCTGCAGAGCGTGGTCGCACGCAACATCGATCCGCGCCAGACCGCCATCGTCACGATCGGTGCGCTGCACGCCGGCTCAGCCGCCAATGTGATCCCGGACACAGCGACCATGGCCTTGAGCATCCGTTCTTTCGACGCTGAAGTTCGTGCGCACCTGGAGCAGCGCATCCGCGCACTCGTCACCGCGCATGTGGCGGGCTACGGTGGCGAGGTCGAGATCGATTACGAGCGTGGCTACCCGGTGGTGGTCAACAGCGAGGCCGAAACCGAGTTCGCACGCCAGGTGGCCGAAGAGCTGGTCGGCCCCTCGCAGGTGATCGCGCCCTTCCCGCCCGTGACCGGCAGCGAAGACTTTGCGTACTTTCTGCAGCACAAGCCCGGCTGTTTCCTGCGGCTGGGCAATGGTGTTGACGGCGCCATGCTGCACAACCCGACATACGACTTCAACGACGACATCCTGACCATCGGAGCGGCCTACTGGACGCGCCTTGCCGAGCGTTATCTCTCGGTGTGAGCCGCGGCGAGATTCTGAGCAACAGGGGTGCTCGTACAGCGCAGGTCGTCACGGGGTCTCGCTGGGCTCTGGCGAAGACAGGCAAGCTCTTTTTCCGAGGATCAGGGAACTGGGCAGTCAGGCCACCTCACCGAGGCAACACCTCAGGGCGGCAGTGAGAAACCGATCTGGCCCAGCATGTCAGCCACCATGTCGAGCCGCAGCACGGGGCTGTCGAGCGCCATGAAACGGTGCTTCAACGCCGGTTGCAGCGGCAACAGCTCGCACCAGCGGTTGGCAAGCCAGCCGCAGTCGTCCCAACGATAGGGTTTGAGGATCGGCACCTCAGCATCGGCTTTGCCACTTTGTTCGAGGCCCAGTTCAATATTGCGCACCAAATGCTGCAGGGCCTCTCGCGCGAAGCTCAGGTCTTCGGGCACCAACACTTCGGCGTCGTCAGCGAGCAACTCCACATCCGCGACCCAAAGCCCGTGCTTAAGTTGCTCGCTGCGCTGAACCTGAAAACGCTGCGTTCCGACACAGCTGATCGTCATCAGGCCTGGCTGCGAGCGATCGAATTTAGTGATGCGCGCCAGCGTGCCGACGGGCAAAAACGCCTCGTGGGCAAAGCCATCGCCTGCAGGTTTGCCGTCCGCCGTGTCGCTCACCCGGCGGCGCGTATCGCTGCCTTCACTCAAGCAGACCACGCCAAACGGCTCGCCAGTCTTGTGGCTGCTGCCGATCATGTCGAGGTAGCGCACCTCAAAAATCCGCAGCTGCAGCGTGCCGCCGGGAAACAAAGGGGCTTGCAGCGGGAACAGCGGCAATGCAGTCAGCGTCGAAGATTCCATGTTCATCGATCGATGCTAAAGCAAGGGCAAATGGCTTGTGTTGACCCTTAACGGGCTGCGGGTTTTCTCATCAGCGCTCATGTTGAGCGGACACCTTGAAGTTTTTGGCCGCCGAATGGGGACCGAACATGCCAATGGGCGCCGCACGCCATCGTGGACCCGCAGCTCAAATTGAGGAGCTTCTGCCGCATCGCCGGTAGCACCGCGCCACCTCTCAGTCGGCGCTTAGCTGGTCGGCGAGTGCACCGTGTTTGAGCTCATTCGACCAGGAAAGGACCTCAGGGCGGCGCAAATCTGGAAGCCTGAACCACATCAGCGAACACACAACGTTCGACGGGCACGTAAGCCCAATGGTCAAAAGTGCAACATTTCCGATTGCCGAAGGCACGGTTTGGGCACGAAATGGGCACGGTTTGGGCACAAACGCAAAAAGCCAACCTTTCGGCTGGCTTTTGACACGACCTAAGTCGTTGATTCAATTCATAAAACTGTGGTTGCGGGGGCAGGATTTGAACCTACGACCGGTTATGAGAGCTATTCAACAACCATGTACTAAAGCAGCGTTGTTTGCGCATGAATGGCGTAAGTCGTTGTTTCCTCAAATGAATTTATCAAAAATTGCCGGTTCCACGAAATGCAGGTGGACTCGTTCGAACTCGAATAACGTCCAATTCGACGGCCAGAACGCTTAGATAAAGGCTAGCTCGGCGTGACCGTTAGGCTCGTTCCGGCGCGCGTCAAGGTGGTTGTCGCCTCATTCATGCAGCCATAAGCTGTTCTTTTGCACCTACCGTGTTCGCCGCGACGACCGATTCGCGTTCCGGGTTGAGGGTCACGGGTCCGATGGGCGACCAGTTTCGAGTAGCGCCTGACCAGCGTTCTGGGTTGAGCTTGCGAGCCTCGATAAAAAGCGCGTGACGGGCCGCCAGGATGGCGACATCCTGGCCCGCATGGCGCTGCGCCGGGCTGACGTAGCGGATGCCGCTGTGGCGGTGCTCGACGTTGTACCAATGCGCGAACTTGTCTGCCCATTTGCGCGCGCCAGCGAGGTCTGCAAAGCCCTGGGCAGGGAATTCCGGGCGGTACTTTGCGGTCCGGAACAGTGACTCCGCGTAGGCGTTGTCGTCGCTGACTCGGGGCCGCGAGTACGAGGGCGCCACGCCCAGTCGGTACAGCGTTGCCAGCACCGTCAAGGCCTTCAGGGTGGCACCGTTGTCTCCGTGCAGCACCGGCTTGACCTTCAATTCGGCAATGCCCTCGGCCAGCGCCGTGCGGCGCACCAGCAGCACCGCATGATCGGCATGGTCCGTGTCGTGCACCTCCCAGCCAACGATCTTGCGGCTGTACAGGTCAAGGATCAAGTACATGTGGAACCACCTGCCCACCACTTCAGCGGGCAAGTAGGTCATGTCCCAGCACCACACCTGGCGCGGTGCAGCAGCGATGTGGGTGGTCGGCGGGCGCACGGGCTTGGGGGCCTTGGCGCGACCCCGGTGGACGGTCTGCCCGTGCTCGCGCAGCACGCGGCTGAAGGTGGACTCGCTCGCCAAATAGATGCCCTCGTCGGCCAACATCGGCACGATGCGCGCCGGTGGCACGTCGGCAAAGCGCGGCTCGTTGGCCACGCGCAGCAGCCCGGCGCGCTCATCGGCACTCAAGGCATGCCTGGGCATCGGGCGCGCCGCCTCGGGCCTGCCATCGCCCGATACAAGGCCCTCGTGCGCCCGCCAGCGTTGCAGGGTGCGCACATCAATGCCGGCGATCTCGCAGGCCTGCGCCAAGCGGGCACCAGCTGCATGTGCAATCTGAATGTTTCGAGCCAGGGTTTGGCGATCTTCAAGAACAATCATTCGTCCTCTCCCCTGTTGAAGATCGCCCCGACTTTTTTTGATAGAACCAAGAGCGCCAAAGTCTCAGCCAAGGCCCGGTCCTTGCGCAGCAAATCTCGTTCGAGCTCCTTAATGCGGCGGCCGTCCTGCGGCTTGGGCTTCGGGCTGACCGCAGTCTTCGTCGGTCCGGCCAATGCTGATGTGGCGCTCGCCACCCACTGCGCCAGCTCACCTGCGTACACACCGTGCTCGCGGCACCACGCGTTCTTGGCCGTCTCGTTCATCGCCGCCGTGGCGATCACCGCATCCAGGCGTGCCGGTGCCGACTGCGCTTGCTTGCGAGTGGAGTCACTCACCATTTCGGCCTGCCAGCGCTCAATCGTCCCCACGCCAACGCCTGTCTCACGCGCCACCAATTCCAAGTCAGCGCTCTCCGGCGGCAGCAGCCTCGCCAACGCTTTGTTCTTGAATGTCTGTCCGTATCTAGCCAAGTCCATCCTTCATCGCCGCCCCCTTTGTTGAAAAACTATGGAGGCGACAACCATTGTGACGCGGGGGGCAACATGACCGGCGCATCGCTCGCCAGCAATGGCGGGCGCGGATTGAAACCAAAAAGCTCCCGCCGCCCGATGTGGATGTGAACCGCATCGCTCGCCAGCAATGGCGGGCGCGGATTGAAACCGTCCAAAGCATCATGCGCAACTCGGTCGTTCGCGCATCGCTCGCCAGCAATGGCGGGCGCGGATTGAAACCAGTAAGTCGGTGTATTGCTTCTGGCGCGGCAGCGGCATCGCTCGCCAGCAATGGCGGGCGCGGATTGAAACCGATGTCGGATTACATGGATGAGATGGGTGCGCTGCATCGCTCGCCAGCAATGGCGGGCGCGGATTGAAACGTCTTCATCACGCGGCCCATGAGCGCCACCCCCGGCATCGCTCGCCAGCAATGGCGGGCGCGGATTGAAACGACCTTGTCCTTGGTGGCGTCTGACCAGCCGAAGGCATCGCTCGCCAGCAATGGCGGGCGCGGATTGAAACATGCCAACCGGCTCTAACTTGCAACTGAGCGGTGCATCGCTCGCCAGCAATGGCGGGCGCGGATTGAAACAACAGGCGGCGTCCAGTCAGTTGCCTTGTTGCCGGCATCGCTCGCCAGCAATGGCGGGCGCGGATTGAAACTTTTGGGGGGCACGGCGCACACCGCAGCTCACGCGCATCGCTCGCCAGCAATGGCGGGCGCGGATTGAAACAGCGTGGCCGAAGGGCTGCGAACGCTTGACCGGGCATCGCTCGCCAGCAATGGCGGGCGCGGATTGAAACAGAGGTAGCAGCGCCGAAGCGAACAACGCGCAAGGCATCGCTCGCCAGCACTGGCGGGCGCGGATTGAAACTGAGCAGAGATCGCAGCGCGCAGCTGCGGAAAAGCGCATCGCTCGCCAGCAATGGCGGGCGCGGGTTGAAACTTGTGCGCGTCCGGTGAAATGGATTTAAGTCACCGCGTCGCTCGCCAGCAATGGCGGGCGCGGATTAAAACAACACCAAAAGCCTGTAGCGCCCGGCACCCAACATGCATCACTCGCCAGCAATGGCAGGCGCGGATTGAAACAAGAATGCCTTGAACGATTGCTGCGGGCTCACCGGCATCGCTCTCCAGCAATGGCGGGCGCGGATTGAAACATCGGCGGGGCAATCTCCGCAGCCCGCACTCAGGTGCATCGCTCGCCAGCAATGGCGGGCGCGGATTGGAACGGTTCAGCCATTACGGCACCTCTTTCTGTTTTGCGCATCGCCCGCCAGCAATGGCGTTGCCCTGGGCTCGAGCGACAGCAGCGACAGCGGAAGCGAGGTGCAAGGCGAACAATGGCTGCGCGGCGAAGTTGTCTATGCAGACGAACTTAGGTCGCTGATCGTCGACACAGCCAGCGATAGCGACGCTTCCGGAACCGGCGAACGTGCCAGCGCGACAGCCCGGGACGGGCCTGATGTTGCGGACCTCACGCCAGACCATGTGATCGGGCCCGATGGCGAGGCCGTCGAAGACAGAGACAGCTCGCCTGTTGCACCAAACTACGGCCAATTGATGGCTGAGAAAGCTGATCCTCGGCGTGTGACGAGTGAGAACTTTTAGCAGCGGTTCCCGAGCCTTGGTTGGGACGGCGTGGTTCCGCTTGTCACTGAGCCTTTCCGAACGGTCGTGGGCCCTCGGCGTCGACCAAGGCACTGCCCTCGAGGATGCGTAAGCATCGTGCAGCGGATGCCGATCGCTCGCAACCCTTGCAATCTCTGGGCTGGAGGGCTTGACGTTTCATGAGACTCGTGGTCGCAAACCACTCTGGCAGAACCGGAGTGTTGCCCACCGCACCGACTCGGCAACGACCATCGCCTAACTTCAATGATCCAGTCCATCCCAGCCTTTCCTGCCTGTCGGCCACCTGCTGAAATTCGGCAGTTCATTTCGCGGTTCGAAGCTGTTGTCAGAGCCCAGAACTGGTGCGAGGGAGAACCACCGTGCCGCAAAGCTCTACCGTCATTCGCCGTATCGTCCTGAATGCCAGACCGCGTGGCGCGCCGACCGCCGAGGACTTTCGCCTTGAGAACACTGCGGTGTCGACAAGCGACGTTGGCCAAGTGTTGCTGCGCACCTTGCACCACTCGCTCGACCTGTACCTGCGCGGCCCGGTGCGACAACGAGCAGTGCGCCTGCAAGTGGACGACTTCCGCTCTGCTCATCGTTCCACGCCGCCTCGGGCGCTTCGTTTCGTACTCACGGGTTGAAGTAGCGTCCCTTGAAAACTCTGCTGCTGAAATACTGGGATCGGGTTGGGTCCAGCTTCTGGTTCGTGCCAGCTGTCATGGCGTGCCTGGCCGTGGCACTGGCCATATCCGCCGTCGAGCTCGACAGGGCTTTCGCCAAGGGCTGGCTGCAAGGCTTGAGCTGGATCTATTCCGGTGGCGCCGAAGGTGCAAGCCTGCTGCTGGGCACCGTGGCTGGGTCGATGATCGCCATCGCCGGCACCGTGTTCTCGATGACGCTCGTGGCGCTGTCGCTAGCCTCGTCGCAACTGGGCCCGCGCCTGCTGCGCAACTTCATGCGCGACACCGCCAACCAGGTGGTGCTGGGCACCTTCGTGGCCACGTTTGTGTATTGCCTGCTGGTGCTGCGCACCGTCCGGCGTGCCGACGAGGTGGCCTTCGTGCCGCATCTCTCTGTGAGCATTGGCGTGCTGCTGGCCATGATCAGCATC
>JBBQKT010000036.1:0-16398 GCA_038327205.1 Burkholderiales bacterium
GGTTCGGTCATCTGAGCGTGCACTGCCGGGCGTTTCGCCTTGGCTGTGGCACTGTCGGGGCCATGGCCATGAACCCGGTGCGTGAGAGTGGTGCGTGAAAGTGACGGGTTGTTCAAATTGTTGGAGTGAGCGTGAAACAAAAGTTGATTTGGCTGGTGCTGGCCCTGGCGACCTCCATGCAGGTGGCCACGGCGGATTCAGAGGTTTCTTACCCGCCGCTGCTGAAGCCGGCAGTGCAGGAGGCCAAGGCGGCCCGGATGGCGGCGGAACTCTTGTCGCGCTACCACTACAAGGCCGTCCCGCTCGACGATGCCTTGTCGGGCAAGATGTTCGACCAATATTTGAAGTCGCTTGACCCCGAGAAGCTCTACTTCTTGCAGTCCGACATCGACCGCCTGGCGGTGGGCCGCACTCGGCTTGACGATGCCATCCTGAGCGAAGACTTGCGTGCGCCGTTCGAGATTTTCAACCTCTACGAACGCCGGGCGGCCGAGCGAATGAACTATGCCCGCAGCCTGCTGCGCGCAGGGTTCGACTTCAAGCGTGACGAGACGCTGCAGATCGACCGCAAGGACCAATCCTGGCCGGTCACCGAGGCTGCCTCGCTCGACCTCTGGCGCAAGCGCGTCAAGAACGATTGGCTGCGGCTCAAGCTCGCCGGCCAGGATGATGCGGCCATCGTGAAGGTCCTCGACAAGCGCTACGACAGCGCCGCGAAACGCCTGGGCAAGATCACCAGCACCGACGCCTTTCAGGCGTTCATGAACGCCTACACGACGGCGATCGAACCGCACACCAACTACCTCGGACCGCGCGCCGCCGAAAACTTCGACATCTCGATGCGGCTGTCCCTGGTGGGCATTGGTGCCGTGTTGAATGATATTGACGGCTACGCCACCATCCGGGAACTGGTGGCGGGCGGGCCTGCCAGCCGGTCGGGTCAGCTGAAGGTGGGCGACCGCATCGTCGGGGTGGCGCAGGGCGCATCGGGTGCGATGGACGATGTCGTCGGCTGGCGCCTGGATGACACGGTGGCGCTGATTCGCGGCGCGGTGGATTCGACGGTGCGGCTGGATATCTTGCCCGCCGACAGCGACCCCGATGCGCCGAGCAAGACCGTGGTGCTGATCCGCAACACCATCCAGATGCAGGACCGCGCGGCCAAGGCCAAGGTCTATCCGGTCAACGTAGCTGATGGCAAACGCCTGGTTGGCGTGATCACCCTGCCCTCGTTCTATGAGGATGTCGACGCGCTACGCAATGGCGACAAGGACTACCGCAGCGCCACCCGTGACGTGGCCAGGTTGCTGGTGGATTTGAAGGCGCAGAAGGTGGATGCCGTGATGGTCGACCTGCGCAACAACGGCGGTGGTTCGCTGCGTGAAGCGGTGGCGCTGACCGGCCTGTTCGTCGGCAAGGTGCCGGTGGTGCAGACGCGCGATGCCAAGGGCGGCATCACCGTGGGAAAAAACGTCGACACCGGCCAGGCTTGGGACGCTCCGCTGGCGGTGCTGATCAACCGGGCTTCAGCCTCGGCGTCGGAGATCTTCGCGGCGGCGATTCAAGACTACGGCCGCGGCCTGATCATTGGCGAGCCCAGCTTCGGCAAGGGCACGGTCCAGACCGTGGCCAACCTGGACCAGATTGCCAAGAATGCCAAGCCGGTTTTTGGCGAACTGAAGATGACCATCGCGCAGTTCTTCCGCGTCAACGGCGGCACGACCCAGCTGCGTGGCGTGACGCCGGACATCGGGTATCTGCAATCCGGTGACGACACTCAGTTCGGTGAATCGAGTTTCGGCAACGCCTTGCCGTGGACCCGCATCAAGGCGGCCGACTATGCGCCGGTGGGCGATGTGAAATCCCAGCTGCCCGTCCTGCTGGCGAAGCACGAGAGTCGCGTTCGGGGTGACAGCGACTACCAGAGCATGTTGGATGACCTTGCAAAGGCGCAGGAGAAGCGCAAGAACAACGTGATTTCACTCAACGAAGGGGTGCGGCGCAAGGAGCGCGCCGCCTTGGAAAAGCGCCTGACCGCCATGCTGGGTGCATCTGGCACAGGCACAGGCACAGCCCAGGGCCAGGCCAGCGGGCTGGCGGATGACGGCTTGCAGTTCAACGAACGCAAGCTCGGTCAAGACCTCGCCGCCGAAAAGAGCCGGGAAGCCGTCAAGGACGTGCTCCTGAACGAGGCGGTCAACATCCTGTCCGACAGCGTGGCACTGAAACCCGTGGTGTACGGCATGGACCGGCGCAGCGCCAACCGTTGAGGCTCTGAAAGCGATGTGGCCGGCGCGGCGTTATGCCGGCGCGCCGTCATGCCGTCACACCGCTTCCCGTGTTTCTACCTTCACCTCGGCATGGAGGGTGCGATGCACGGGGCAGCGGTCGGCGACTTCCATCATCCGCGCGCGCTGCGTTGCGTCCAGCGGGCCGACCAGCTCAATCACGCGCTCGATGCGATCGATCTTGCCGTCCTTCGTCTCGCAGTCTTTGCAATCGGCCGCATGAATCTTGCCGTGTGTCAGCGTGACTTTCACGTTCTCGAGCGGCCATTGCTTTTGGCGGGCATACATGCGCAGCGTCATGACCGTGCACTCGCCGAGCGCGGCAAGCAGCAGCTCGTAGGGGCTGGGGCCGGCATCGTCACCGCCGACGGATTCGGGCTCGTCGCCGATGAAGGTGTGCCGTCCAGCCTGGATGCTGACCGCGAATGCGCCGGTGCCGCGCTCGCTCACCCGCACGGTGCCCTGCTCGAGCAGCTCGGCTGAAGTTACCGGTTCGCGCACTTCGGGCAGATAGCGCGCGGCCCAAGCCGCGATCACGTTGGCGGCGTAGCGCGCATCGGCTGCCCGCGTCAGCAGGTGATCGGCGCCGTCGAGCGAAACAAAGGACTTGGGATGTAGCGCGGCCTCGAACAGCTGGCGAGCGTTGTCTATCTTCACGACCGTGTCGCCGGGGGCATGCAGAACCAGCAAGGGGCGACGCAGGGCGTGGATGCGCGCAGCCTGCGGCTGGCCACTCACATCGTCGATGAACGAGCGGCGGATGGTGAAGTCGCGCCCGGCGAGCTTGACCAGGGCCTGTCCGTCCCTTTCGATTGCCGACAGGTCGCTGGCGAATTGATGCGTCACATGCGCCGGGTCGCAGGGTGCGCCGACGGTGGCCACGGCGAGGGCATCGGTGATGCGCTCGGCAGCGGCGAGCACGGCTGCCCCGCCCAGCGAATGGCCAACCAGCAAGGCGGGCGGACCGTGATGCGCGCGCAGCCAGTCGGCTGCGGCCACCAGGTCATCGACGTTCGAGCTGAAGTGCGTGTTGCTGAAGTCGCCGCCGCTGCCGCCGAGGCCGGTGAAATCGAAACGCAGCACGCCGAAGCCTGCATCGGCCAGCGCGCGCGCGATA
This sequence comes from Burkholderiales bacterium, assembly GCA_038327205.1. Taxonomy (GTDB): domain Bacteria; phylum Pseudomonadota; class Gammaproteobacteria; order Burkholderiales; family Burkholderiaceae_C; genus Paucibacter_A. The sequence goes on from JBBQKT010000036.1 coordinate 3,406, forward strand.
TAGGCCGCTGCCTTGGTGTCTTTCGAGCAAGTGAAGCAGTGCGCAAACAGGGCCCAGGCCCGCGGGATGCCGTCGGGGGTGTCGAGACGGCCGGCCAGCATGTGGCCTTGGCTCCCTGGAAAATCAACACGAGTACTGGGCATGGTGTGGCCTGCTGGAGTCCGTTGAGACCAGTCTAATCTGCGGCGCGGCACGTCGTTCGCCAGGGTGTTTGGAGACATTGTTGCGGCGCCGTCCTACCCAAACTCGCAGCTTGCGCGTACATGCCGCGCGCTCGCACTGCCTACGATCGTGGGCCACGGGCGTTGCCTTCCCGATCCGACGCCACGCGTTTGGCCTTTTCTCATCCACCACGGTCAAGCCCATGCGAACAGCCCCTTCCGCCAATCCCCAACCGCCGCAGCGTGGTGGTGGCGACGTGTCGCTGCCACCGGGCCTTCCCATCGACGCCGCCGAGGGCGACTCTGCCGAAGGCGCAGTCTCGGCCGCATTCGCTGCGCTGGACGCCGGCGACACGGAGGGCGCTCGTGGCCTGGCACAGTCGGCGCTGATGGTGGCCCGCGCCGTCAAGGGCGAGGGTGGCAGCCGCTTGGTGGAAGCACGCGCGCTGGCCTGCCTCGCACAATGCGACCGCGTGATCTCACGCCTTCGGCGATCGGCCGATACCGCGCGGCAGGCAGCCCATATCTTTGAGGCCGAGGGTGATGTCGATGGCGAGTCAAGCGCGCTCATCACGCTGGCCCATGTGTCAATGCTGCTGGGGCGCAACGATGAGGCCGTTGAGGCGGCGGTGATGTCCTTGCGGCTGTGCGATCCGCAAGACTCACCCCACAAAGCGCTGCTTGCGCACAACTGCCTTGGCCTGGCCTACGCCTGGGCCGGCAACTTTGACAAGGCCAACGCCGCGCTGGGCACCGCCGTGCACATTGCCGGGCGCACAGAGGCCGCGCAGGACGCCTACGAACCGAGGCTGTATCAACTCTGGGTGGAGGCCCATGTGTTGGCGGAGCGGAGATTTCGAACTGGAGAAATCGGCGATGTGCGCCGCATGAATGCGCTCGTGCGTGAGGTGCGCCGGCTGGAGCAGGCCATCACCGGCGAGCCCTTGAACGGGCTCAGGGCCGACGCCAAAACCATGGCCCATGTGCTGAAAGCGATCTGTGCCGCGTGGGAGGGTAACGTCGCGAACGCCCACATCTACGTCGAACGCGCATTGGGCTCGTTGAGCGGCGCCATCACCTGGCTGGACGCCCTCGTCCGATGGTGCATGGCCGAACTGGCATGGGCCGAATCCGACTGGACTGCGGCGGAGGAATCTCTCGCCGAGATGATGGATTTCGCCCTGAAAGTCGAATACGAACAGCTCGCATGTCTGGCCAAGCAATTGCTCGCGCAGGTGTACGAAGCGCAGGGCAAGACGGTCGAGGCCAGCATCCAGTACAAGCAACTGCGCCTGCGCGAGCGGCATATGGTGTCCGACAGCACCTCCAGCCGCGAGGCCATCGTTGATTTGCGACTCGATGCGCGCCGCACCGAGCTTTCGCTGGAGAAGGCATTGGCGGCGTCAAAGCAGTTCGAGAAGTGGTCCTTCGAAGATCCGCTGACGGGCATTGCGAACCGGCGTGCGTTTGAGCTTGATCTCGAACAGCGGCTGGCTCAGTCCGGGGGCGACCGCAGCCTCGTGGTGGCCATGATTGACGTCGACAAGTTCAAGGCCGTCAACGACACCTACGGCCACAACATTGGCGACCGGGTGCTCCAGGTTGTCGCTCGCGTGCTTTCAGAGTCGGTGCGCGAACACGATCTGGTGGCGCGCCTGGCCGGCGACGAGTTCGTGGTTTTGTTTGGAGACGCCACGCTGGATGCAGCCGCCGAGGCAGGTGAGCGAATCCAGGCCTCGCTGGAGGCTTGGGACTGGGACGCGACTGCGCCGGGGCTGCGCATCAGCATCTCCATCGGCATGAGCGAGGCCGTACGCGGCGACACGGTCGAGTCGCTGGTCGAACGGAGCGACCGCTCGATGTATGCGGCAAAACCGGGCTGGGAAATGACGTCGCTCTGAGTCGCTGAGTTGGACGCCGCGCAGCGTCGTTGCGAGCAGATTGCACGACCTCGGTCCGACCTCGGTCTGACATTGGTCCGGCCGACTTCTTCGATACTGCGGTCATGAAACCCCCCACCCATCGCCGGACCCACCCTCGATGAACCTCCGCTTCGTCGAGGCCTTTTATTGGGTGGTCACGCTGCGCAGCGTGACACGTGCGGCCGAAAAGCTGCACCTGACGCAATCGGCGATGTCGAGCCGCATCGCAGCGCTTGAGCAAGAGCTCGGCACCCTGCTGCTGGACCGGCGTGACCGGCAGTTCCGCGTCACCCTGGCCGGCCAGCGCTTTTTCGGCCATGCCGAGCGCCTGCTCGCGCTGCAGCGCGAGATCCGCGCCGAGTTGGGTGCCTCGGTCGCGCAGCCGGTGCTGCTGCGCGTCGGTACCTTCGAGTCGGCGCTCCATTCATGGCTGATGGACTGGGTGCGCAAACTGCATGAGGCGCAGCCGGGCATGGCGCTGGAGCTGACGGTTGAAACCTCGCCGGTGCTGATCGATCAGTTGGCGCGTGGCACGGTGGACCTGGTCATCGCAGCGTTGCCGGCCGACGGCAGCGGCGTGCGCACGATGGCGCTGCCGTCGATGCCGATGGTGTTCACCGGCCATGCCCAGCGCCATCGGCGGCGCCTGTGGCAGTTGGCCGACCTCGTCGGTCAGGATTTGCTGACCTTCCAGCGGGGCTCGCAGCCCCATGTGGCGCTGCTCGACGTGCTGAGCCGGGCGCGGGTGGAGCCGCCGCGCATTCACACCGTGTCGTCGATCAGCGCGCTGGCGCAGCTGGTGGAAGACGGCCTGGGCATCGCAACCCTGCCCGCCGCCGTCGTGCAGCGCCTGAGCCAGCGCATGCCGCTGCGTGCACTGGCCTGCGACGCCATCCTGCCGCCGCTGCCGGTGCATCTGAGCTGGCGCATCGACCCCAGTTCGGCAGCGCAGCAGCCGGTGATTGACAGCCTGCTCGCCCACCTTGGGGTGAACCCTGACCATCGAAAAAATCGATGAGCTGAGTAAGAAAGTTCTTGTTTGTCGGATCGCGCTGCAGGTTGCACGATAGGGTCATGAGGAATTCGTTGATGTCCCGTGAGTTCAATACTGGTGCCTCCGCACGCGGCGCCGAGCTGCGCCAGCGCTTTCGCCGCGGCGGCCTCGCGGCGCACACCAGCGGCCTGGCCGACGATCTGGTGCAGGCCAACCTGGTGATCCTGCCCAGCGACGCGGCGCATGATTTCCTGCTGTTCTGCCAACGTAATCCGCGCCCCTGCCCGCTGCTCGCGGTGAGTGATGTGGGCAGCCCGGCGCTGCCGTCGCTGGCCGCTGACCTTGATTTGCGCACCGACCTGCCGCGCTACCGGGTCTGGCGCGATGGCGAGCTGGTGGACGAGCCCAGCGACGTGGTCGGGCTGTGGCGCGACGACCTTGTTGCCTTTGCCATCGGCTGTTCGTTCTCGTTCGAATGGGCGATGCAGGCCGAGGGCCTCCCGATCCGCCACATCGAGCAGGGCTGCAACGTGCCGATGTACCGCACCAACCTGCCGACCCAGGCCGCCGGCATATTCAGCGGCCCGATGGTGGTGTCGATGCGGCCGCTGGCTGCCGCCGATGCGATCCGGGCGGTGCAGATCACGTCCCGGTTCCCGGCGGTGCACGGCGCGCCGGTGCACCTGGGCGACCCGTCGTTGATCGGCATTGCCGACCTCCGGCGGCCCGACTATGGCGACCCGGTGCGTGTAGCACCCGGCGAGATCCCGGTTTTCTGGGCCTGCGGTGTCACGCCGCAGGCAGCGCTTCGACAGGCGCGCCCGGCGTTTTGCATCACCCATGCGCCGGGTGCGATGCTGATCACCGACCTTCTCAACCACCAGCTGGCGAGCAGCTGACCCACCCCCGAAGAGGAAGCTCCGATGAAATCCTTCATGCTTGGCCTGACCGCCGTCGCCTTTGCCTCTACCGTCTGCGCGCAGACCAAGTGGGACCTGCCCAGCGGCTACCCGTCCAATACCTTCCAGACCAAGAACCTGGAGCAGTTCGCTGTTGACGTGAAGGCCGCCACCGGCGGCAAGCTGCTGATCACCGTGCACCCGGGCGGCTCGCTGTTCAAGCAGCCGGAGATCAAGCGCGCGATCCAGACCGGCCTGGCGCAGGCGGGCGAGTTCATCATCTCCGGACTGGCCAACGAGAACCCGCTGTTTGGCGCCGACTCGATCCCCTTCCTCGCCACCAGTTATGCCGATGCCAAGCGCCTCTATGACGCGGCCAAGCCGGTGCAGGCGAAGGTGCTGGCCGGCCAGGGCATCAAGCTGCTGTTCTCGGTGGCATGGCCGGGCCAGTCACTGTACTCGGTCAAGCCGATCAACACGGCCGACGACTTCAAGGGCACGAAGATGCGCGCCTACAACCCAGCGACGACCAAGATCGCGCAGATGCTGGGTGCCTCGCCGGTGACGATCCAGCTGCCCGAGCTGGGTCAGGCCCTGGCCACCGGCGCGACCAACAACTTCCTGACCTCCAGCGCGAGCGGCGCCGACAGCAAGCTGTACGAGCAGGTGAAGTACTTTTATCCCGTCAACGGCTGGCTGCCGCGCAATGTGACGGCGGTCAGCCAAAAAGCTTTCGATGGGCTGGACAAGCCCACCCAGGACGCGGTGCTGAAGGCTGCGGCCGACGCCGAAGTGCGCGGCTGGAAAGCCAGCGAGCAGGTGGACACCGACTCGATCAAGATCCTGGCCGACAACGGCGTGAAAGTGGCGGCGCCGTCGGCCAGCGTGCTGGCCGCGCTGGAAAAGATCGGCGAGCAGATGACGGCCGATTGGCTGGCCTCGACCGGGGCCGATGGCAAGATCATCATCGACGCCTACCGCAAGAAGTAAGGCGCGCCGCTTCACCGAATCACCGCCTTTGAAAGGATCGCGCGATGCTGAACCGCCTGGCTTTTGGCTTTTACAAGGTCCTGCTCGTGCTGTCCGGGCTGGCGATGATCAGCGCCTTCCTGTCGATCATGCTGAACATCCTGGCGCGCGTCTTCGGCTGGAACCTGCCAGGGCTTGACGGCTACGCCGGCTATGCGATTGCGGCGACGCTGTTCCTGGCGCTGCCCGCCACCTTGCAGAACAACGAGCACATCCGCGCCACGCTCTTGCTCGACCATGTGCGGCCGGGCATCAAGGGCGCGCTGGAGCTGGTGTCGCTGTCCTTGGGCGTCGGCATCTCGGCCTATCTGGCGTGGTTTGCGGTGCGGCTGGTGTGGGTGTCGTACACGCTGCACGACGTGGCGTCCACCGGCGACGCCACACCGCTGTGGATCCCGCAACTGAGCATGGCGCTGGGCTGCGTCGGCTTTGCCCTGGCCTTCCTGCAGGCCCTGGGGTCGCGCTTGATGGGCCGGCCCTTCTTTGCCGAAGCGTCGGACGAAGCCCTGCACGCCGACTGACCCGCCGACTGACGCACCCACCGCGCTCCAACATCGAGAACCCATCATGGATGTCCTGATCGCCACCGGTCTGATCGTGTTGCTCTTCGTTGCCCTGGCCTCGGGCCTGTGGATCGGCATGGCGTTGATCGCCGTCGGCCTGGTTGCACTGGCGTTTGCCACCAGCCGCCCGATTGGCGACAGCATGGTGCTGACGGTCTGGGGCTCGACCTCCAGCTGGACGCTCACCGCCCTGCCGCTGTTCTTGTGGATGGGCGAGATCCTGTTTCGCACCAAGCTCAGCGAGGACATGTTCAAGGGCCTGGCACCCTGGCTGAACCGATTGCCGGGCCGGTTGCTGCATGTCAACGTCATCGGCAGCACGATCTTTGCTGCGGTGTCGGGCTCGTCGGCGGCCACCTGCGCCACCATCGGCCGCATCTCCCTGCCCGAGCTGCGCCAGCGGGGCTATCCCGAATCGCTGGCGGTGGGCTCGCTGGCCGGTGCGGCCACGCTGGGCCTGCTGATTCCGCCGTCCATCATCATGATCGTCTACGGCGTGGCGGCCGATGTGTCGATCGCCAAGCTGTTCATCGCGGGCGTACTCCCCGGCATCGTGCTGGCCACCCTTTTCATGGGTTATATCGTCGTTTGGTCGCTGCTGCATCCCGACCAGATCCCGGCCGCCGAGCCGCCGTCGTCGCTGGCTGCCAAGCTGTATGCATCGCGCCATTTGATCCCGGTGGTGCTGTTGATCGGCGCCGTGCTGGGCTCGATCTACTCCGGCGTGGCCACCGCCACCGAGGCTGCGGCGATCGGCGTGCTCGGCGCGCTGGTGGTCGCGGCTGTGGAGGGCAGCCTGAGCTGGCAGCGCTTTGTGGAAGGCGTGGGCGCGGCCTGCCGCGTCTACTGCATGATCGGCCTGATTTTGGCGGGTGCCGCCTTCCTGACGCTGGCGATGGGCTTTGTCGGCTTGCCGCGCCACCTGGCCGAATTCATCACCGCGCAGCAGCTGTCGCCGTTCGGGCTGGTGCTGGCCTTGACCGTGCTTTACCTCGTGCTGGGTTGCTTTCTCGACGGCATCTCGATGGTGGTGCTGACGATCGGGGTGTTGCTGCCCACGGTGCAGGCGGCGGGTTTCGACATGATCTGGTTCGGCATTTTCACGGTGTTGCTGGTGGAGCTGGCGCAGATCACCCCCCCGGTCGGGCTGAATTTATTCGTGCTGCAAAGCCTCACCAAGCACGACCTGACCTATGTGGCGCGCACCGCGATGCCGATGTTCATCATCATGTTGCTGGTCGCCGTGGCGTCGTACTTCGGGCAGGGGCTGATCCTGTGGCTGCCCAACCGAATGTGAGCCCATGAACCGACCCGCGCCTGGCCTGCGCGTGCTCGATGCGGGCGACGCCGCCTTCACTGTCGAGTTCGGCGATCAGATCGACCCTGCGCTGCTGGCCGCCGTGACCGCGCTGGATCGCGGCATCGCCCGCGCGCAGGCCGCCGGCCAGCTGCCGGGGCTGATCGAGACCATGCCCACCTTCCGTTCATTGACCGTATTTTTTGAACCGCTGGTGACCACCCGCGCCGCGCTGATCGAAGCGCTGCAGCCGCTGATCGACGCTGCCGGCGCAGCCGCGCCGATGCCCGGCCGGTGCTGGCGCCTGCCGGTCTGCTATGAGGGCGACGCCGGCCCCGACTTGGCGCACACCGCGCGGACGATCGGTGCCACGGTGGACGAGCTGGTGGCCCTGCACAGCGGGGCCGAGTACCGCGTCGACATGCTCGGCTTTCTGCCCGGTTTCCCCTTCATGGGCGGCGTGCCGGCGCGGCTTCATCTGCCGCGCCGCAGCCAGCCCCGTGTGCGGGTGCCGGCGGGCAGCGTGGCGGTGGCCGGCGGTCTGGCGGCCATTTACCCGTGGGAGAGCCCGGGGGGCTGGCATCTGTTGGGCCTGTGTCCGGTGCCGCTGTTCGATGCCAGGCGGGCTGCGCCGGCGCTGCTGGAGGTGGGTGACCTGGTGCGCTTCGCTCCGGTGGGCACGGCCGACTACCACCGGCTTGAGCAGGGCCTGCGGGCCGGCGAGATCGATCCGATGAACTACCTCATCAGGACCCCGCCGGCGGGTGACGCCCCATGACGGGCCCGTCGATCGAGGTGGTCGCCGTCGGTGCGTTTGCGTCGCTGCAAGACCGCGGGCGGCGTGGTTTTCGCCGCATCGGCGTGCCCTGGTCCGGGGTGCTTGACCCGCGCCTGATGCGCATCGCCAATGCCCTGGTGGGCAATCAGGAAGCAGCCCCGGTGATCGAATGCTTCGACGGCGGACTGCAGCTGGCCGCGCGTGGCGCAACCCTGCGCCTCGCGGTGGCCGGTGATGCACAGATCGAGCACGACCATGCCGGTGAGCGCCGCGTGCTGGCGGCCTGGCGATCCCTCAGCCTGGCCGACGGTGACACGCTGCGCATCCGTCGCGTCACCGGCGGTCGCATCGTCGTGGTCGCCATCGAGGGCCTGGTGCTGCCGCTGGTGCTGGGCAGTGCTTCAACCTATGCACGGGCTGCGCTCGGCGGGCTGGACGGTTGGCCACTGCGGGCGGGGCAGCATTTGCCGGTGCCGCCGTCGCCGGTGCGCCGCGAGTTGATGCTCGCCGATCCGCCCAGGCCCAGGCCCAGACCCGGGCTCACACCCAACGCCGACCCGATCCGCGTCATCGCCGGCCCGCAGGCCGATCACTTCACCGACACCGCCCGCGCCGCCTTCGTGGCGGCGGATTACCTTGTCAGCGCCGAAGCCGACCGCATGGGCATGCGCCTGCTGGGCGGCCTGCTGACCCATGTCGGCGCGCCCGAGATCGTCTCCGATGCGACCGTGCCGGGCTCGATCCAAGTGCCGGGCAGCGGCCTGCCGATCGTGCTGCTGGCCGACGCGCAGACCGCCGGCGGCTACCCCAAGATCGGCACCGTCATCAGTGCCGACCTGCCGCGGCTGGCGGCGTTGCGGCCCGGCGAGCGCCTGCGCTTCGCCTGGGTGGACGCGGCCGCAGGCGAAGCCTTGGCACGCGCCGCCGAGGCCACCACCTGCGCGCTGCTGGCAGCGCTGCGGCCGCTGCTGAGCGAAGGCATCGACGAGGCCGCGCTCTATGCGGGCAACCTGGTCAGCGGCTTTATCCAGGCGCTGGCGCCGGAGTACGCTCACGACACCCCGGCCGCTGCGGCGCCAACCTCAACTCCAAACACTCGAGCCATTGATGAAGATCAACCTCAACGCTGACCTTGGCGAAGCCTTTGGCGCCTGGCGCATGGGCGACGACGCGGCGCTGCTGGGCCTTGTTGGCGCGGCCAATATTGCCTGCGGCTTCCATGCGGGTGATCCGCTGGTGATGCGCAACACCGTCCGCACCGCGCTTGCCGCCGGTGTCGAGCTCGGCGCGCATCCGTCATATCCCGACCTGCAGGGCTTCGGCAGGCGGCCGATGCAGATGGCACCGGCCGAACTCGAGGCGGTGGTGATTTACCAGGTCGGGGCGCTGCTGGGCATGGCCCTGGCCGAGGGCGGACGGCTGACCCATGTCAAACCGCACGGCGCCCTGAACAACCAGGCCTGTGAAGACGCCGCCCTGGCGGACTGCGTGGCCCGCGCGGTGCGCGCCGTCGACCGAGACCTGATCCTGCTGGCACCGGCGCTGTCCGAGCTTGCGGCGGCCGGCCAGCGCGCCGGCCTGCGGGTGGCCCACGAAGTGTTTGCTGACCGTCTCTACACCGATGCCGGCACGCTGGCGCCGCGCAGTCAGCCGGGCGCCGTGCTGCACGACGCCGCCGCCGTGCATGCCCATGTCATGCGTATGCTCGACGCCGGCGGCATCGTCGCGGCAAGCGGCAAGCTGCTGCCCACCACGATGCACAGCCTCTGTGTCCACGGCGACACGCCGGGCGCGGTGGCCAACGCGCTGCGGCTGCGATCGGCGTTGGAAGAGGCCGGTTGGCAGGTGACAGGGCTGGTCGAGGCGCTGGCCGGCTGATTCGGTTCGGCGGCCTGCAGGGGTTGGGCCAACCGATATGCGCATGAAGGATAGGCTGCACGGGAAAGATCCTGACGACCTCGACATCAAAGCCCTGCCAACCGGCTGAAGGGCGGATTGCGGACTCGGGGACGGTAGCGAGCGGTCAACTGCTGAATCTAGCTTGATCGGTCCTGAGCCCGGCAAGTCCTGTCCTATCCCGCCAGAGCGTGATGAATTTCTGCCGTTGGGGCGAGGGGGCTGCGCGCACCCGGGTCGCCATCAAGGCCCGGCCTATCATGGCCAACGAATCTAGCGGGCAAATCGGGCTGGGCATGTGATGCTCGCAGCCCGACATCAACCAGGCGCAGGAGCCCAAGCCATGAAGTTGATCATCGTCGACGACAACCAGGTGAACCTGGCCCTGCTCAGGGTGATGTGTCGTCAGTTGCAAGACGTGGAATCGCTCGAATTCCTCAACCCGGTCGAGGCCTTGGCCTGGTGCCAGGCCAACGAGCCCGATCTGGTGGTGGTTGACTTCCAGATGCCACAGATGGACGGCATCAGTTTCATCAAGGCGCTGCGCCTGTCGCCCGGCCGCGAGCAGACGCCGGTGCTGATGATCACGGCCAACCATGAGCTGCCGGTCCGCTACGAGGCCCTGCAGGTCGGCGCGAACGATTTCCTGACCAAGCCGGTGGACCGCATGGAGTTCCTGGCGCGTTCACGCAATATGCTCGCCTTGAGGCTGGGTCAAAAGGCCTTGCAGGACCGGGCGCAATGGCTGGCCGAGGAGGTCGAGAAGGCGACGGCCGTGATCGTCGAGCGCGAGCGCGACACCATATTCCGACTGTCGCGTGCGGCCGAGTACCGCGACCCTGAAACCGGCGCCCATGTTCAGCGCATGGCGCATTATTCGAAGTTGATCGCCAGGCAAATGGGCGAGCCCGAGGCTTTTCAGGACCTGCTGTTGCAGGCGGCGCCAATGCACGACATCGGCAAGGTCGGCACACCGGATCACATCCTGCTCAAGCCCGGGCGGCTGACGCCCGAGGAGATGGTGATCATGCGGCAGCACGCCAGCATCGGTCACGAGATCCTGCGTGACAGCCGCAGCCCCTTCCTGCAATTGGCCGCCACCGTCGCGCTTACCCACCATGAGAAGTTTGACGGCAGCGGCTATCCGCACGGGCTGCGTGGCGCAGACATCCCGCTGTCCGGTCGCATCGTCGCGGTGGCCGACGTGTTTGATGCGCTCACTTCGGCCCGCCCCTACAAGACCGCATGGCCGGTTGAAGCGGCGCTTGATTTTCTGCGCGGGCAGCGTGGCTCTCATTTCGACCCGAGCTGCGTTGATGCCTTCCTTGACGATTTGCCGGGGGTGAAAGCCGTCGGCCTTCAGTTCCAGGACGATCCCGACGATATAGCGAGTCAGAAGATGGCGCGGTTGAACTTGTCGCCGCCCTGAACCCAACCCACCTCACCGGCCCGCCATGAAAATCCAACAAGCCTGCTTCGAGCAACTCCCGACGGAGGAGGGTCTGGCGGGATTGGCGGCCTTGATGCCGCAGTTGGTTTTCGTGTTCGGCTCGGTCAGCGTCATGACGCGACCCGGTCTGCTGCAGACCCTGCTGGCGGCCTTTCCGGCGGCTGAGCTCGCCGGCTGCACCACCGCGGGCGAGATCAGCGATCAAGGCGTCACCGATGAGCAGTTGGTGGTGACCGCAGTTCAGTTCGATCATCCGGGGCTGCGCGTGGCCTGCACCGACATCGACGGGATGGCCGACTCAGCCGCCGCCGGCGCCCGCCTGGCCGGGCAGTTGCTGGCGCCTGGCTTGCACGATGTCTTCGTGCTGTGTCAGGGTGTGGATGTGAATGGCAGCGCGCTGATCGAGGGGTTCGAGCGCGAGCTGCCCAGTGGGGTGACCCTGTCGGGTGGCTTGGCCGGCGACGGGGGGGCGTTCAGCCGCACCTTCACGCTGTCACGTCAGGGCGTGAGTGACCGCCAGATTGTTGCCATCGGCTTCACCGATCCGCATTTGAAGTTCAGGCACGCGTCCCTGCACGGCTGGCATCCCTTCGGACCGGCGCGCAAGGTCACCCGCAGCCAGGGCAATGTGTTGTACGAACTGGACGGCGCACCGGCCCTGGAGGTCTACAAAAAATACCTCGGCGAATACGCGAAGAATCTGCCCGGCTCGGGCCTGCTGTTCCCGTTCGAGATGCTGGGCCAGGACCACGGCGCGGTCGGCCTGATCCGCACCATCCTCGCTATCGACGAGGCGCAGGGCAGCCTGACCCTGGCCGGCGACATCGTCGAGAACGGCTACCTAAAGCTGATGCATGCGACCACCGACTCGCTGGTCGATGGCGCCCAGGAGGCCGCCACCGCCATCGGGCTGGACGCCGAGGCACAGAGCCAGACCGGGCTGGCGCTGCTGGTCAGCTGCGTGGGTCGCAAGCTGGTGATGGGCTCGCGGGTGGACGAAGAGGTTGAGGCGGTGGCCGAGGTGTTTGGCCGCCACACCCATGTGGCGGGCTTTTACTCCAACGGCGAGATCAGCCCGGCGCTCAGCGGCGGCCTGCATTGCCATCTGCACAACCAGACGATGACGGTCACGCATCTGTTCGAGCAGGCCAATTTGTGAGCGCTGTCCCGCCCGTCGATCCGCTGAGTGCGGCGTTTGACAACCGGGCCTTCGCCCGACAGCTCAAGCGCGGGCTGGGGCTGACGGACAGTTCGGCGCTGAAGGCCTTGCAGGACCTGCTTTTCGATGCGGGACAAAGCCATCCTGCGCTGGCCGATCTGGCCCAGCGACTGCCGGTGTTCCTGGGCGGCGTGGCGAACAGCTTTGCCCAGTTTGACCGGGACCTGCTGCTGCGCACCCGCAGCCTGGCGATCTCCTCCGAGGAACTCAGCTCGGTGAACGAGCGGCTGAGGATTGAAGCCAACAGCCAGCAACATGTGCTGGCCGTGCTGCGGGAATCCACCCGCGAGCTGATGCAAAGCCAAGGCCGACCCGAAGCGCCACTTTCGCACGGCGGCAGCGACGACCTGCTGGGGCTGGCCGAGCTGATGCGTGAATTGCTCAGCCAGCGTGAACAGGCGCAGGACAGCCTGGCGCGAAGTGAACAGCGTTTTCGGACCCTGATTGCCAACCTGCCTGGCTGCCTGCATCGGATCCGCGTCGATGAGCAAATCACGGCCCTGTTCATTTCTGACGGCATCTTTCGGCTGACCGGGCGCTCATCGCATGAGTTCACCACCGGCAGCCTGTCGATCCTGGACATCGTGGCGGCTGATGACCGCGATCGGGTCCGCGCGAGCTTCCGGTCGGCAGCGGAACGCCGCGGCCGCTATGAAATTGATTTCCGTCTGAACCATGTCGACGGCCAGCAGCGCTGGGGGTTCGCGGCGGGCCAATGCGTGGTTGACGACCAGGGCATGTACTTTGACGGCCTGATTCTGGACAACACGGCGACCAAGGCCGCA
>JBBQKT010000037.1:0-15885 GCA_038327205.1 Burkholderiales bacterium
GGCCGAGGGCTGCGAGCAGATCGCCGCCATGCCCGACCCCATCGGCGAGATCAGCGAGTTGAAGAACCGCCCCAGCGGCATTGCGGTGGGCCGCATGCGCGTGCCGCTGGGCGTGTTCGGCATGATCTACGAGAGCCGGCCCAACGTGACCATCGAGGCCGCCTCGCTGGCCATCAAGAGCGGCAATGCCTGCATCCTGCGCGGCGGCTCGGAGGCGATTCACTCCAATGTCGCGCTGGCCAAGATCGTTGCCGATTCACTGCACGAAGCCGGCCTGCCACGCGAGGCCGTGCAGTTGATCGCCACGACCGACCGCGCCGCCGTTGGCTGGCTGATCAGCGTGCCCGAGTTCGTCGACGTCATCATTCCGCGCGGTGGCAAGGGCCTGAACGCCCGCATCAGCGCCGAGTCCCGTGTGCCCGTCATCAAACACCTTGACGGCAACTGCCACACCTACGTCGATGCCGAGGTCGATTTCGAGCAGGCGCTGGCGGTCGTGATGAATGCCAAGACGCAGAAATACAGCCCCTGCAATGCGACCGAATCGCTGCTGGTGCATGAGGAGGTGGCCGGGGACTTTTTGCCCGCCATCGGCGCGCTGCTGGCCGCCAAGGGCGTTGAGCTGCGCGGCTGCCCCCGCACGCTGGCCCTGCTCGGCCCGCTCAAGAAGGCCAAGATCAGCGCCGCCACCGAGGCCGATTGGGCCGAGGAATACCTGGCACCCATCATCAGCATCAAGGTGGTGGACAGCCTGGATGACGCGATGACGCACATCGACCGGTACGGCTCTCACCACACCGACGCCATCCTGACCACCAACCACGCCCACGCGATGCGCTTCCTGCGCGAGGTCGATTCCGCCAGCGTGATGATCAATACCAGCACCCGTTTTGCCGATGGCTTCGAATACGGCCTCGGCGCCGAGATCGGCATCTCCACCGACAAGCTGCATGCGCGGGGGCCGGTGGGGCTGGAGGGGTTGACGTCGTTGAAGTGGGTGGTGATGGGGCAGGGGGAGGTTAGGGGATGACTATCGATGGTCGGCTTGTTCAACGATCTGAATATCGATAAACTTGCAGCCATGGACAGCCAAACCGTCATCGTCTCTTCCAAATACCAGGTCGTCATCCCGAGGGCCATCCGTGAGGCGGGCGGCATCAAGCCGGGAAGCCGGATGAGCTTGTTCGAGATCAACGGCGTGATTCATTTGGTGCCCGTCAAGCCGGCCGCTGAATGCCGGGGCTTGCTGGCTGGCTTGAGCAGCACCGAGGTGAGCAGCGACCCCGAGCGCTTTTGATGGCGACCGAGCGGGTCGTTCTTGATTCGTCGTGCTGGTTGGAATTTTTCAGCAACTCATCCCGCGCCGAGACCTACGCCGCCGTCATTGCCGATACCGCTGCGCTGATCGTTCCAGTCCTGACGATTTACGAGGTCTACAAAGTGGCCCTGCGAGAGTTTGGCGCGGGTCCGGCCAATCAGGCTGCGGCCCTGATGCGTCAAGGGCAGGTGATCGAGATCGACCTGACCCTGGCGCTGAGCGCCGCCGCCAACGGGCTGCCAATGGCCGACAGCCTGATCTACGCCACGGCGCAAAGCCATGGGGCCACGTTGTGGACGCAGGACACGCATTTCGAAGGCTTGGCCGGTGTGAAATTTTTCAAGAAGACCTCATGAACGCAGCTGCAGCATCGGCCAAAAAAGCCCTCGTCCTCTTCTCGGGTGGCCAAGACTCCACCGCCTGCCTGGCCTGGGCGCTCGACCGTTACGCGCAGGTCGAAACCATCGGCTTCGACTACGGTCAGCGGCACCGCATCGAGCTGGAATGCCGCGTCAACGTGCGCCGCGAGCTGATCGCTGCTTTCCCCGCCTGGGGCGCCAAGTTGGGCGAGGATCACCTGCTCGACCTCAGCCTCTTGGGCCAGATCTCGGACACCGCGCTGACCGAGCACCGCGCGATCGAGATGCAAGCCAACGGGCTGCCCAACACCTTTGTGCCGGGCCGCAACCTGCTGTTCCTGACCTTTGCTGCGACGGTGGCCTACCGGCGTGGCGCCAGTGTCCTGGTGGGCGGCATGTGCGAGACCGATTTTTCCGGCTACCCGGACTGCCGCGACAACACGCTGAAGGCCCTGCAAGTGGCACTTAGCCTGGGCCTGGACGCGCCGATGACGGTGGAAACGCCGCTGATGTTCATCACCAAGGCCGAGACCTGGGCGCTGACCGAATCGCTGGGCGGCGCGGCGCTGAACGCGTTGGTGGTCGAGCACACGCACACCTGCTATCTGGGCGACCGCAGTACGCGGCACGCCTGGGGCTATGGTTGTGGCAGTTGCCCGGCGTGCGAGCTGCGGGCACGCGGCTATGTCGAATTCGCGGGGCAGGCATGAGGCGGGCTGAGCGCTGGGCCGCCCCCGAGCCAGCCCGCATCCCCTCGGGGGATCGAACGGCGTACCCGCCGGACGAGGGGTCAACAAGCTGCCCGGCGTGCGGGTTGCGGGCGCGCGGCTTCGACGAGTTCAGCGCACTATGAGCTGGTCGTTTGCCGGAGGCATCGTCGCGGCCGTCCTGCTGTTCTGGGGCATTGGTGCCTACAACCGGCTGATGCAACTGCGCAATGCAATCGGCGCGGCGTTCGCCCAGCTCGACCAGCACCTGACCGCACGGGCCGAGCTGTGCGGCCAGTTGCTGACCCAGCTGCGCCCCCTGCTGGCCAGCGAACAAGCCACCTTTGACGCGTTGGACAGCGCCCAGGCCGAGGCACAGAACGCCGCCGCTTCTGCCCGTGCCAAGCCCTATGCGGGCGACCCGGTGGCCAGTCTGGCGGTGGCCGGTGCCGTCCATGCTGCCGCGCTGACCCGGCTGATGTCGTTGCTTGAGCACCAACCCGAACTGCGTGCGCAGGCGGGCATTGATGCGATGGTGGACGAGTTGAAGCTGATTGAGCGCCAGCGTGCCTTTGCCCGTCAGGTCTTCAACCAGGCGGTGAGCCATTACAACGTGGCTGCCCAGGCCTTTCCAACACGGATCCTGGCCAGCTTGTATGGCTTTGCGGAGGCCAGGTCCTTGTAGCGTCATGCCAGCGAAGGCTGGCATCCAGAACTCGTTGCGGCATCAAATGCGCTGGGGTGACGCTTCTGACGCTCAACGACAGACGTCAACTGCAGACGTCAACTGCAGACGATCGCCCCCGAGCTGACCAGCTCATGGAACAGCGACATCAGCGAGTGGCCGCTCATCTCATAAGGGTTGAGCTTGGCGGTTTCTGAATACTTCAAAACCAGCGCTGGGTTGAGTCGCGACAGGTTGACCTGCCCCATCGCCCAGCCGGCAAATTCACGCTCGGCAATCTCTTCGTAGCTGAGCAGGATCACATCGTGATGGCGCTCGTCGCGGACGATGGTGTTGTAGCGGGCATTGATGGCATCGCGCCCCCCTTCGAGCATCTGCATGAAGATGCCGTCGCTGTAGCAAAGCAGACCAGTGATGCCCTCGACCGGGTTGTGTTCGCGACTCTTTCTGAGGATGGACATCATCTCCTGATCGGTGATGGCGACCTTGGCGCGGCTGGCGTAGAGCAATCGAACTAGCATGACTTGATTCCTTGTTCAGTTGAGGACAGGGCTGTCCCCAAACAGATTATTTTTTCGACAAAAGACTCAGAAATTCGCGGCGCAGATTGGCGTCTTTCAAGAACGCGCCGCGCATCACGCTGTTGGTCATCTTGGTTTCGGTGTCCTTGACCCCGCGCCAGTGCATGCAAAAGTGATCGGCCTCCATCACCAGACCCAGGCCGTCGGGCTGCACCAGCTCTTGCAGGGTGTTGGCCAGCATGGTGACGGCCTCTTCCTGAATTTGCGGCCGGCTCATGATCCAGTCGCAGATGCGGGTGTATTTGGACAGGCCGATCAGGTTGGAGTGTTCGTTCGGCAGCAAGCCGATCCAGACCCGGCCCATGATGGGGCAGAGGTGGTGCGAGCAAGCGCTGCGCACGGTGATCGGGCCGACGATCATCAGCTCATTGAGCCTTGTCACATTCGGGAACTCGGTGACCGGCGGCATCGGCGCGTAGCGGCCCTTGAAGACCTCGCGCAGAAACATCTTGGCCACCCGCTTGGCGGTCTCTTGGGTGTTGTGGTCGCTGTCGGTGTCGATCACCAGCGATTTCAGCACCTCTTGCATCTTGGCCTGCACCTCGACCTGCAACTCGTCTAGCTCACCGTCTTCGATGAAGGCTGAAATATTGTCATTGGCATGGTGGCGGCAACCGGCGCTCATCAAGCGGTAGCGGATGCGCTCGGAGGCGGGGTGGGAGGGGCTGTCAGGGGTGTCGGGCTTGTCCACGGGCATTGGTTTCTCGTTATCAACGTCAGCAGCCGCATTGTGTCTGGATTGAAGCGACTGCGCTGGGGCCGTCCCCTACACTGCGCCCGTGTCAACGCCTTCATCTTCTCTTCACCCTCCCCTTTCGCCACCACTTCAGCGCATCTTGTTGCAAGTGGCTGATGCCGTGCAAGGCGTGCGCGGCGGCAAATCGCTGACCGAGCTGCTGGCCCGCTGCCCCGCTGAGCTGCGGCCCGCCACTCAGGCGCTGACGTTTCAGGTGCTGCGGCTGCTTGGCAGTGCCGAGGCGGTGCGCAGCGTGCTGGCCCCCAAGACACCGCCGCCCAAGGTGGACAGTCTGCTGCTCAGCGCCCTGGCTCTGCTGTGGCCGATGGACGCGCCGCCGTACGCGGATCACACCGTGGTCGATCAGGCGGTCAGCGCTGCCACGCTGCGGGTGCCTGCTGCCGCCAAGTTCGTGAATGCCGTGCTGCGGCGCTTTTTGCGTGAGCGCGATGCCCTGGTGGCCAATGCCCAGCGCGATCCACAGGCCGCCTTCAATCATCCGGCCTGGTGGATCGACCGGCTCAAGCACGACTGGCCCGGCCAATGGCAGGACGTGCTGCGCGCCAACAATGAACATCCGCCGATGACTTTGCGAGTGGCACCGCATGGCCAGGCCGCGGCCGACGCCTATGTCGAGCGACTGGCCGCCGCCGGCATCAGCGCGCGGGCCATCGGCCCCTATGCACCGCAGGCGGTGGCGCTGGCCCGCGCCGTGCCCGTCAGCGCGCTGCCGGGTTTTGAGCAGGGGGAGGTGTCGGTGCAGGACGCGGCCGCGCAGATCGCCGCGCCGCTGCTCTTGCAGGTCGGCGTGGCCCAAGGCGCGTGCGTGCTCGATGCCTGCGCCGCACCGGGCGGCAAGACCGCCCATTTGCTCGAACTGCGGCCCGACATCGACCTGCTGGCACTGGACAGCGATGCCAAGCGACTCGTGCGCGTGCAAGACACATTGGATCGCCTGCAGCAGCGCGCCACCCTGAAAGCGGCCGATGCCCGCGACGTGGCGGCCTGGTGGGATGGCCGGCCGTTCGACGCGATCTTGCTCGACGCGCCGTGCAGTGCCTCCGGCATCGTGCGGCGCCACCCGGATGTGCGCTGGTTGCGCCGGGCCAGCGATATTGCCGCGCTGGCGATCCTGCAGGCCGAGGTGCTGGATGCCTTGTGGCCAACCCTGAAGCCCGGCGGCCGACTGGTTTACGCGACCTGTTCGGTCTTCAAAGCCGAGGGTCAGGCCCAAATCGACGCATTTTTGCAACGACAAGGGGATGCAAGCACCGTTGAGGTGCCTGGCATGACCGGCCATTTGCTGCCCCTCGCCGACAATGAGGCTGGCCCATCCGCCGCAGCGGGCGCGGGGCCGTCGATGTTCGACGGCTTCTTCTACGCCCTGCTGGTCAAGCAATCCGCCCGCCCTTGATCTCGTTCCGCCCGCCGTCATCCGCTGCTGCCACCTCTTCATCACGTCCGCCACTGCGCTGGCTGATGGCGCTGTGCATGACGGCCTTGCTGCTGCTGGCAACGGCATGGCTGGCCCCGCTTGCCCGCGCCGAGGGCGTGGAGATTGTCCAGATCACCACCCAACGCAGCGAGGAGGGGCTGGAGCTGAGCTTCAGCACCCGCTTTGACCTGCCCCGCGCGGCCGAAGACGCGCTGCTCAAGGGCGTGCCGATCTACTTTGTGGCCGAAGTGGCCGTGCTGCGCAACCGTTGGTATTGGCGCGATGCCCGCGCTGCCCGCTCCACGCGCACCTGGCGCCTGGCCTGGCAGCCGCTGACCCGGCAGTACAAGGTCAGCACCGGCGGTTTGAACCAAAGCTACGCCTATTTGAGCGAGGCGCTGAGCGCCTTGCGCGGGGTGTCAAGCTGGCATGTCGCCGAGCCCAAGGACATCGAAGACGACGGCCGCTATTACCTTGAATTCAGTTACCGGCTCGACACCAGCCAGTTGCCGCGTCCGATGCAGATTGGCCTAGGCTCGCCGCAGGGTTGGGGCTTGAGCGTGGAGCGTTCGATGGCGCTGACCGCTGATTTCAGCGCCCGTCCGCTCGCCCCTTGAAGACAGCACGCCGATGAGCAAATCGACACGTTGGGCCTGGGTTGCCGCACTGGTGACCATCACCGGCATCGGCGGCGTGTTGGCCTTCTTGCTGTCGATTGGGGCTGCCGGCCAACGCGGGTTTTTCGAGCGGCATTACGTCTGGTTGTTCTGGCTCAATGCCGGCGTTGCTGCGGTGCTGGTCATCGTCATTACCGTGGCTGCTGTGCGCCTGGTGTTGCGGGTAAGGCGGGGCAAATTCGGCAGCCGATTGCTGCTCAAGCTGGCCGGCATTTTTGCCTTGGTCGGCTTCGTGCCGGGGTTGTTGATCTACGCGGTGTCCTACCAGTTCGTCAACCGCAGCATCGAGAGCTGGTTCGATGTACGGCTGGCCAGCGCCCTGGAGGCCGGGCTGAACCTCGGGCGCGGCACGCTGGACGGCCTGGTCAACGACCTGTCGAACAAGACCCGCGACGGCGCCGAGCGCCTGGCTGAATCGACGGCACCGCCGCAACTGCTCGCGCTGGAGCGGCTGCGCGAACAGATTGGCGCCCGCACGGTGGCCCTGGTCAGCGGCAACGGGCAAATCCTGCTCTCCAGTGGTGGCGACACCAGCTCGCTCACGCCAGACCGCCCACCGAGCGCCATGCTGCGCCAGGCGCGCAATGCCAGCGTGGTCAGCCAGTTGGAGGGGTTGGAGGACGAGGCTGCCGCGCTGCAGGGCCAGGCCCGCATCCGCGCGCTGGCGCTGCTGCCCAACACCGACATGCGCCTGGGCGTCAGCGGCAGCGGCAGCGGCACCGGCGAGCGCTATCTGATGGTCTTGCAGCGCATCCCCAGCACCGTCTTGGCGAACGCGCTGGCGGTGCAAACCGCCAGCAGCGAATATCAGCAGCGTGCGCTGGAACGCGATGGTTTGCGGCGCATGTACCTCGGCACGCTCACCCTGGTGCTGATCCTGGCGGTGTTTGCCGCCCTGCTGTTGGCCGTCACCCTGGGCAACCAATTGGCCCGCCCGCTGCTGCTGCTGGCCGACGGCATGCGCCAAGTGGCCAAGGGCGATTTGTCGGCCAAGCCGGTGCTGACCTCGCGCGATGAGCTCGGCGGCCTGACCCGCTCGTTTGCCGACATGACCGGCCAGTTGGCCGAGGCGCGCGGCATGGTCGAGCAAAGCGTGGCGCAGCTCGAAAGCGCTCGCACCCACCTGCAAACCATCCTCGACAACCTCACGGCCGGCGTGATCGTGTTTGACGATCAGGGCCGTATCGACTCGGTCAACCCCGGTGCCACGCGCATCCTGCGGCTGCCGCTGTCGGCCTATCGCGGCCGCACCCTGGCCGACGTGCCCCAGCTGCACGCCTTTGCCCAGGCCATCGGCCAGCGCTTTGATCAGCACAGCCCCGAGCTGGGCGAGCGCGACCATTGGCAAGACGCCTTCGAGCTGCAACTCGACGCCGGGCAAGACGTCTTGACGTTGCTGGTGCGCGGCGCGCAGCTGCCCCACAACGCCCGGCTGATGGTGTTTGACGACATCTCCGAGGTCGTCTCCGCCCAGCGCTCAGCGGCCTGGAGCGAGGTGGCGCGCCGCCTGGCGCATGAGATCAAAAACCCGCTCACGCCGATCCAGCTGTCGGCCGAGCGCTTGCAGCACAAGCTCGAAGCCAAGCTCGAAGGGGCCGATCAGGCGATGCTGGTGCGGGCCGTGGGCACCATCGTCAATCAGGTGCAGGCGATGAAGCAACTGGTCAATGAGTTCCGCGATTACGCCCGCCTGCCTTCGGCCAAGCTGAATGCGCTTGACCTGAACGCCCTCGTCACCGAGGTGTTGACGCTCTATGCCGAGGCGCAGGAGCACGGCCATTTGTTGGCCGAGCTGGCCCTCAACCCGCCGCTGATTGCCGGTGACGCCACACAGCTGAGGCAGGTCATCCACAACCTGGTGCAGAACGCGCTCGACGCCGTGGCGGAGCAGCCCGACGGGCTGGTTCGCGTGCGCACCCAGCAGGCCTTCACCGAAGCCGGCGAGCCGCGCGCGCTGCGCCTGCAGGTCATCGACAACGGCCCCGGCTTCACCGAAAAAGTGCTCAAACGTGCGTTTGAGCCCTATGTGACGACCAAGACCAAGGGCACGGGCCTGGGTCTTGCTGTGGTCAAGAAGATCGCCGATGAACACGGTGCGCGGATCCGTCTCGCCAACCTCCATTCGGGGGATGACGAGGGCGAAACCGTCGTCGGCGCGCAAGTTTCGTTATCATTTTCCAAATTCGCGACTGCAGCGACCGATGCGGGCAACAGCGCAACGCTGTCAAAGCCCGCGTGATACTTAGGCATCCATGGCAACCATTCTTGTAGTCGACGACGAATTGGGCATTCGTGCCCTGTTGTCAGAAATCCTCAGCGACGAGGGCCACACGATCGAGTTGGCCGAAAACGCCGCGCAGGCTCGCGCCACCCGCGAACGCATGCGCCCCGACCTCGTCTTGCTCGACATCTGGATGCCCGATGTGGACGGCATCACCCTGCTCAAGGAGTGGGGCGGCTCCGGGCAGCTGACCATGCCCGTCATCATGATGAGCGGCCACGGCACCATCGACACGGCGGTCGAAGCCACCAAATTCGGAGCCATCGCCTTCCTCGAAAAGCCGATCACCCTGCAAAAGCTCTTGCGTGCCGTTGAGCAAGCCCTGATCAAGACCGCACCGCGCGCCGCGCCCATCATTGGCCTGCCCAGCAGCTACACCCGCAGCGACATGATGCTCAGCCCGATGCACGCGCTGCAGCCGTCGCTCGGCAACGCTGCGCAGGCGACTTTGCCCGCCTCCGGCCTGGCCTCCGAGCAAATTTTCGAACTCGACCGCCCCCTGCGCGAAGCCCGCGACGCCTTCGAGAAGAGCTATTTCGAGTTTCACCTCGCCAAAGAAAATGGCTCGATGACCCGCGTCGCCGAAAAGACCGGCCTGGAGCGCACGCACCTCTACCGCAAGCTCAAGCAACTCGGCGTTGACCTGAGCCGGAACAAACGCGGGATCGGCATCTAGGCATTTTTTCAGTGCTAGAATGGAAGACTTCGCTAAATCGCAAGACGAAGAGAAGAAGGCCTGGTAGCTCAGTCGGTAGAGCAGCGGATTGAAAATCCGCGTGTCGGTGGTTCGATTCCGCCCCAGGCCACCAAGACTTCATTTCGGGGACGTCCGTAGGCGTCCAAGGAAGTCCAAGAAAGTCTAGAAAGCCCTTGAGAATCAACGCTCTAGGGCTTTTTTCATGTCCGCAGGGGTTTCAGTTGGCTTCTTGAAATCCGGGATCAAGTGGAGTAATTTTGGGAGTAACTTGCCGATCGGCGAGTTTTGACCAGAAAGTTACTCCATGCCTCGTCACCTTATTCCCGGCGACGCCACGATCAAGGCCATCCGACCGGAAGACCCTCGCAAGCGATTGAGCGATGGCGATGGCCTGACGCTCTTGCTCAATGGCAATGGTAGCGCCCACGGCTGGCGCTTCGACTTCCGCTACCAGGGCAAGCGAAACATGATTTCGTTTGGCAACTATCCGGACACCTCGCTTGCGCTGGCACGACGCAAGGCCGATGCCGCGCGGCAACAGTTGGCGCAAGGGCTGAGCCCCAGCGAAGAGCGCAAGGCTCAAAAGCGGACTTGGGACGATGCGCGCGTCGCCGAGACCCGAAAAGCTGAGGGCCTGCCGGCGGTGGATTCGTTCGAAGCCATTGCGCGGGAGTGGTTCGATGTCAAGAAGAGCGGCTGGGCGACGAGCTATGGCGACAAGATCATTGCCCGGCTCGCGACTGATGTGTTTCCTTACCTGGGCCAAACGCCCGCGCACGACATCACCCCGATCCAAATGCTCGAGGTGCTTCGCCGCATCGAGACACGGGGGGTGATCGAGACGGCGCATCGGGCCCTGGAAAACTGCAGCCAAGTTTTTCGTTACGCCATAGCGACCGGCCGTATGACCACTAACCCGGCGCGGGACTTGAAGGATGCATTGCGCAGACCCGAGCCCAAGCATTTCCCTGCAATCACCGACCCCAAGCGGTTTGGAGAATTGCTGCGGGCGTGTGATGCGTATGCCGCCACACCCGTCGTGCGCGCCGCGCTCAAGCTGGCGCCCATGGTGCTGCTTCGCCCGGGCGAGCTGCGCTTTGCTGAGTGGGCAGAAATCGATCTTGATGCAGCGTTGTGGACGGTGCCCGCCGCTCGCATGAAGCGCGAGCTGCGCGAGAAGCAGCACGGCGCTCCCCACTTGGTGCCCTTGCCGCATCAGGCCGTGGCCGTGTTCCGTGAGCTGCACCAGCTCACCGGCGGCGGCACGATGGTGTTTCGGGGTGAACGCCATCACCACCGCGCCATGAGCGAGAACACGATCAATGCTGCGTTGCGAGCGATGGGGTTTTCTGCCGACGAAGTGACAGGGCACGGATTTCGAGCGACGGCGCGGACGATGCTTCATGAGCGTCTGGGCTTCAATCCTGACGTCATCGAGGCGCAACTGGCCCATTCCGTGAGGGACAGCCTCGGCCGGGCCTACAACCGCACGGAGTTCGTCGAGCAGCGCCGGGCGATGCTGCAAATCTGGGCGGATTTCCTCGATGAGTTGCGGCAGGCTCCGGCAGTAGGGCAAGCGCCGCGCGCTGCAAGCTAAAACCCCTCTGCCTTTCCGATGCGCGGAGGGGCGTTCAGCGCATTTCCGACCTGAGAAACCAGGCGGTGGGAGTGATGGGGTCGCCCGCAGGCGCTTATTGCTGATTCACGAGGCGATCTGCAGCGTCTTGCAAGCCATCAAGAATGCTGTCGGCCAACGCTGCCGGAAAGTCCTCAGGAAGCTTGGCGCGCACGGCAGCAATGGCCGTGGGCGTCTGCGCAACGATGCCGTCGATCAAGTGCTGGACCGGTCGGCCGTCTTCGGTCAGTACGCCGTGGCGTGCGCCCAGCGCAAGCCAGTGGCGATGGAGAATTTCTTTCATCTTCCAATGCGCATTCTTTGAGCGCACAGCCATGGCCATCTTGGCTTTGAAGGGTGAGATCTTCCCCGGCCCTTCGCCCAGCACCGGGTATGCGGACAAAACGTCGTACAGCGGTGTGAGCTGGTAGCGGCCGCCGGGACGCAGGAAAAGGCTGAAGTTCTTGGCGTGGCCATCGGTGGCGCATAGCATCCAGAACAGCAGTTGCGCCTTGAAGAAGTTGCGTCGGTCCAGCTCGCGGCTCATCGATCCATCCAGTACGTGCAGGATGCGGTCGATACCGGGTCCGCCGTCTGCTTCGTACTTCGCCTCCGGGGGCACACCAGTGGCCTGGCACATGTCCTCTTGCGGCAGGCGGATCAGGCGGTTGTCGCCGGACGGATGTGTCCACCAGGCGCGGTCGAAACGCTCGACCACCAACGCCTTGATGTCCTCAAACTGCAGCGGCCGGCAGGCTGCCACCGGCAGCCCGAACTCCTTCAGGATCAAGGCACATAGCCACTCGTTTTCCACCGAGTCACGCATGTCGAGCTTCATGCCGCCGATCAGTCCCAGCGGCAGCTTGAAGATATGCGTCGTCGGCGTGCCACCGCGCGGCAGACACCACTGGCCGTCTCGCAGCAGCAGGGCCGTCTTTTCCTGGGCGCCGGCGATCGAGATGC
This sequence comes from Burkholderiales bacterium, assembly GCA_038327205.1. GTDB lineage: Bacteria > Pseudomonadota > Gammaproteobacteria > Burkholderiales > Burkholderiaceae_C > Paucibacter_A. The sequence goes on from JBBQKT010000037.1 coordinate 12,055, forward strand.
GGAAGTCCGCGTCGTCGGCGACCCAGCCCATCGCATTCGGCGTGGTCGTGCCACGCAGGACCTGGGCGACCTGTGCCTCGCTCAAGGGCGCGGCCTGCAGGGGCGCAGTGCCCGCGGAAAGCGCGCCTTCCGGGAGGATCTCGAGCGCGCCGACACAGTCCCGGCCGATTTCGGCGAGCAACTCGAACGCCTGGGTGGAACCGGTGTTGAATCGGCGTGCCAGCCTGTCCCGTATGTCGTTGCTGTCGGGCAGCAGGTTCTCGAAGTACGCGCGCACCTTGTCGCCGCGATGGGGCGCATTGCCTGGTGTGAAGGGCAGGGACAGGGACAGCGGCCGCCCAGTCTCCGACAGGGTCCAGGCCTGGTCGTACTGGAGCGTGTCGGGGGCATGAGGCGCCAGGCTCCAGGCACCGACGTAGGCCCCGTTCATCCAGAGGCCCAGCGCGCGGGTGTGAGAGTGACGGCCCATGGCTTACCAGACAGGCTTGTCTGTGGCGAGCGGACTGGGTGGTGCGGTTGTCTGCGCAAGCGAACCAGAAGGTTTGCCGAGCACCCATTCCACGCCCAAAATGTTTAGAAGCTTCAATAGCCGCGCAGTGCCTACCTTGTCAGCATTGCGCTCCATGGCGGAATAGGTTTGCTGTGAGACGCCCAGGCGCAACGCGACTTCGCGTTGGGTGAGGCCGACCTCTTTGCGGAAGGCCTGTAGCAACGGGGGAAGTTGGTCGGCAGTACGGACTGTGAAGCGGGTCATACAGATTCTTGTCTGGGTTACAGCTTCTGATAAGTATTGTCAGCAAACGTATTATGAGCTGTAAATTTAAAAAACAGCTTTTAGACAGTATAACGAGAGCACTGCTTGGCGTGATGACCGCCCGCCGCCATGCCGATCATGCTCGCCGTAAACCAGAAGGTCTTTTTTTTAAGGCCGATGTTGGCCGAGGAGAAGCGCACGTTGAAGGAATGAGACGCAGGAACGAGCGTGCCTGCGCTGGTCGGCGTCAACAATCTTGGCCACTTCCCCGCTCGCCTCAATGAGCAACGCCTCTCGCGCGGCAACCGTGTCGCTCAAGATCCGTTAAAGCACTGCCGCCATGGCCTTAGTTTGCGGTCCGACGCTGTGTTTGGCGGCACGGCAGCGCAGTGGACTCTCCCGCACTTTTATCTGCCTGTCAGTGGCGCCCAAGCTGGAATCGCCTGACCTTTGCGTAGACCGCAGATGCGGCCATCAGCGGCCAGATATCCGAGCACATGAAGAACCACAACAGTGTTTCTGAACCGTCGTCATCGGGACTTGCCGGGCGACCACCGAGCAATTTGCGTCGGCTGTTGAATACAAACGCCAGAACGATCCCGACGCACAGATAGATGTTCATTTGCAGGTTGTCCATGTGGCCAGTCTAGGATCGTGCTTGGTGCAATGGAATGGCCTGGCACCCCGCGTTCAGGGCATGCCGGAGAGCGAAACGGTAAGACATCACACTGTGGAAAACCGATGACTAATCGGAGGACTTTGGGGAGCAAGAGCTACCCGAGCTTGGCTGCGGTAACCGGCGACATGCGGCCCGTTCCCTTGCCAGCGGACCGTGGCTGGTTGGCTTCCTACGTCGCACGAAGGCGCCCCTTGCCGAACAGGCCTGCGGCCAGATCGGCACCGCCGGCACCCGCCAGTCCCCAAGCCCATCGCTATTCGCGCGACCGTTGGCCATGCCCTTGCGCACTCAAGGCGCGCCGGGCGCGGCATTCACTTGCTCGTAACACCTGGCAACACGCGGCCTGGATTTTTCTCAAAATCCATCGCTCGATTTGGCGTTCGTCACCCTTAAAGTTTTCTTGATCGAACTGACTGGGGTGAGCAATGCCACGCGACTTTCGACATCAGCGCGGCATCCCGGCAAACTGCGCCGGCGATGATTTTGAGCACGAAGTCATCGCAGCTGCGGTCGCCATGTCAAGGCAGCATTGATCAACATGCAGCGTCCGTTGTCGACCCTCAAAGGTACGTCGGGACATCTTCAACTCGAGCCGTTGGAGACCCTCGATCAAATGAGCCTGTTTGCGCTGGAGCCGGCGGTGGACGGCAAGCCTTTGTTGGTGCCCATCAACCAGCTCGATGAAGACCCCGGCAATCCGCGCACCGAGTTCCCGCAGGCCCACATGGATGAACTCGCGCACGACATTACCCTGCGCGGCATCCTGCAACCCATCGTTGTTGACGCTGCTCAAGTGCCCGGCCGCTACCGCATCCGTTTCGGCAGCAAGCGCTGGCGTGCCGCGAAGCAGGCTGGGCTTGCCGAGGTGCCGATTGTCATGATGAGCCGGCCCGCCGATGCCTATGACCAGGTCGCTGAAAACACCCGGCGTCACGGCCTCTCTGCGATCGAGTTGGCCACCTTCATGCGCAGCAGGGTCGGCGCCGGCGAGACAAACGCGACCATCGCCCGGCGGCTCGGCATGGACCTGACCAGCGTCGCGCATCACCTCGCGCTGCTGCAACTGCCAGAGCCAATCGACACGGCGATGAAATTAGGCCGCTGCGACTCACCCCGCACGCTGTACGAGTTGAGCAAGTTGCACGCCGAACAGCCCGAGCACGTGGAGGCCTTGCTGGCGAGCGACGCCGCCATCACGCGAGAGGCAGTGGCGCACCTGCGCGATGCGGCCTCCGACAGTCAAGCCAACGAGGCCCAGGGCAAGCCCAGCCTTCCGCGCCCCGACCGCACCGCGCAGATGCTGGCGCGCGCCCATGGCCTGTGCCAGCGCCTGGACACGGCCTTGCTGCGCTTGTCTAAGGCGCAGCCAAGCGCCGCGCAGGATGAGGCCTGGGCCGCACTGCGATTACAGGTCGCCGCCCTGGCCGCTCGGCTGGACGTGTGACCCGGAGCACACGGTGGGCTCGATGCAGCGCGAACGAGTGACCGTCGATCTGCGCGGACTCAGCGCTCGGCTGCAGGCAAAGGCAGCGTCCCGCCACATCAGCGCCGCTTCGCTGATCCGCCAGGCCTTGCTGGTCTCACTGGACGATGCACCCGCTGCGGCCGATCTACCCAGCACTTGCGGGGACCTCGACCGGCGGCACGTCAAGCTCACACTGCGCCTTCCAGCGACACATGCCCGCCTGCTCGCCAGCCGTGCCCGTTCGGCCGACGTGTCCCTGGGCAACTATGTCGCCGGCCTTCTCGACGGCGCCCCGCCCGTGCCCTTGCCGCTCGACCACCGGGAAGCGGTGCTGCAGTTGGGCCGGTCGACGGACCAGCTCGCCTTGCTCAATGCCGACCTCGTCACCGCAATGCGCCGCTTGGATGCCTATCTCGCTTCAGACGCTGTGGAGCTCCAAGCCGACCTCGCCCAGTTGATCCTCGTGGTGCGACAACACCTGGCGGCCGCTTCCGCACTGGTCGCAGCCATGAAGCCCGCGAGGCGGCGATGACCAGACTCGCACCTCTGGTCGATGGCGCACTGGTCACCTGGGGCGAGCGATTGTTCTACCCGGCCAACCGCATCGTCAAACCAAAGTCTCAGCCACGCCTCGACATCCTCACCCGTCGCAAGGCCGCAGTGATCCGTCAGCGCATCCGTGCCACCGTCTCGCGGCGTGCGCCGCAAGTGATGGTCAAGGTGACCGGTGGCGGGCGCGGCATGGGCGCCATCGCCGCCCACTTCCGCTACATCAGCAAGAACGGCCGCCTTGCATTCGAAGACGACAGGGGCGAGCTTCGCAGCGGCAAGGATGCTGTCCACGACTTGGCGGAGCAATGGCGCTTCAGCGGCTCGCTGATCGAAGACATCAGCCCTCGGCGCGAAGCCTTCAACATCATGCTGTCGATGCCG
>JBBQKT010000038.1:0-15631 GCA_038327205.1 Burkholderiales bacterium
CCGATCTCCTTGAGCAGGCCGCGCACGATGCGGCGCATGGTCGAGAAGTCATCGACGATCAGAAATTTCATGTCAGTGCTCATAGCGTTCCTCGCAAAGGGGACTAAAAACTGTTATCGGAGCTTGGTGGCGGGGCTTGAATCATTTTTTGCAGCGACTGGGCTTGCGGCCGTCGTTGCTGCTGCATTACCCGGATCGGGCGGATCCGGTGAGGCCTCGTCTTCTTCAACATCGGGCAGGTTCTTCAGCACAGCGTCTTCGGCATCGCGGTTCATCACGATGATGCTGATCCGGCGGTTCACCGGGCTGTTGGGTTCTTTGCGTTCAAGCAGATTGCTCGATGCCAGCCCTTGCACGCGCAACATCCTCGAATCGGGCAGACCCCCGACAATCAGCTCGCGCCGCGAAGCATTGGCGCGGTCGGCAGACAACTCCCAATTGCTGTAGCCACGCTCACCGCCGGGGAAGGCTTGGGCGTCGGTGTGGCCTTCGAGCGTCAACCGGTTAGGCACCTCGGACAACACACTGCCCAGCTCGCGCAGCAACTCGCGCATGTAAGGCTTCACGACGGCGCTGCCGCTGTCGAACATGGGCCGGTTGTTCTCATCCACGATCTGGATGCGCAGGCCTTCCTTGGTCATGTCGAGCCGAATTTGCCCGCCCAGGCTGGCCAGCCGTGGGTTGTTTGCCAACACGTCCTTGACCTTGTCCTTGAGTTCTTCGAGCCGTGATTTTTCAGCCTTGCGCTGTTCTTCTTTCAGGGCGCGCAAATTGAAGGTGCGCTTCTTGGCCTCGACATCGCCCGACTTGACCTGGCCTGTTTCGCGGCTCAGGTCTTTGCCGCCGCCTTTGACGACACTGGAAGAATCACCTGAGCCCGAACCGCCAGCCATCGCCACTTTCAGCGGCGAGCCGAAGTAATCGGCAATGCCCTTCTTGTCGCCTTCGGTGGTCGAGCCAAGCAGCCACATCAGCAAAAAGAAAGCCATCATGGCGGTCACGAAGTCGGCGTACGCAATCTTCCAGGCGCCGCCATGCACCGCGTGGCCGCCCTTTTTGACCTTCTTGATGATGATCGGTTGGAGTTTTTTTGCGTCGCCAGCCATGGAGTTTCCTGAAGCCTGTGCAGCCTGCGGCTACTTCTTCTTCACGTGAGCTTCAAGCTCACCGAACGTGGGTCGGTCACCCGAGAACAGCACCTTGCGGCCAAACTCGATCGCCACTTGCGGGGCATAGCCCTGCATGCTGGCCAGCAAGGTGGTTTTGATGCATTGCAGCTCTTTGCCGGCATCCTCGACTTTTTGCTCCAGCAGGCCGGCCAGCGGCTCCGCAAAGGCATAGGCCAGCAAGATGCCCAGGAAGGTGCCGACCAGGGCCGAACCAATCATGCCGCCCAGCACGGCGGGGGGCTGGCCCACCGAGCCCATGGTGTTGACCACGCCCAGCACGGCCGCAACGATGCCGAAAGCCGGTAGGCCGCCAGCGACGCGCTGCAAGGCCGCCACGGCCGCATGTTCTTCCTGATGGTGGGTCTCGATCTCGCTGTCCATCAGCGATTCGATCTCGTGGGCGTTCAGGTTGCCCGACACCATCATGCGCAGGTAATCGGTGATGAATTCGGTGACATGGTGGTCGTTGCCCACCACTGGATATTTTTGGAACAGTGCCGACGAATGCGGGTCTTCCACATCCTTCTCAATCGACATCAGGCCCTCTTTGCGGGCCTTCTGCAAGATGTCGTACATCAGCGCCAACAGCTCCAAATAACGGGCCTTGCTGAATTTGTTGCCTTTGAAGCAACGCCCCAGGCCCGACATGGCGGCCTTGACGACCTTCATCTGGTTGTTGGCAAGAAATGCACCGACGGCTGCGCCGAAAATGGTGATCATCTCGAACGGCAATGCCTTCAGGATCACGCTGATGTTGCCACCGTGAAAAATATAGACACCGAAGATGCAGACCATTGCAACGGCCCAGCCGATGATCACGAACATGGTGTTTTCTTTGAATGAAATTTCATCGTTATCGGCAAAACACGCCTTGTCTTGAGTGTGCCCGGCAGCCTGCCCCGGTCATCGCTGCAACAGGCCGGTTTCGGCAGCGGTGTTCAAGGCCTTGAGGGCCCAGCCCGCGGTGTGCGGTAGATCCAGACGCTGTGTCCACGCGGCAAAGCTTGGTGCGCGATAGGCGCTTGGCCGGACACCTCGAAATCAAGGCTGACAAGCCATGCGCCGGGCGCCTGCTCGGCGCAGGCCTTGGCCCACACGCGGGCCATCGTTTCGGGCCGCTGAAACACATAGACGAGCGCAAACGGCCGCCAGTCCTGCGCCCACATATCGCCTTGATGAATGCGGGCAAAGCGGCAGCGCCAGCGGGCCAGCAGGGCCAGCGGGCGGCTCCATTCAATGCCTTCGATGTGGGCGGCCGGAAAAGCGGCGTGCAGCTCGCGCAGGCCATGGCCCAGGCCGCAGCCGGCGTCGAGCAGGCGGGCGCCGGGTGGCAAGGGCGTCAGTGCCGACAGCTGGGACAGCGCACGGCGTGGGGTGGGGAACAACGGGGCATCGCCCCAGGTGCGGCGCGGGTACAGCAAGGCCAGCAGGGCCAGGGGCAGCAGCCAGACCCAGGCGGGCAACTCCGCCGGCAGGCCAGTGATCAGCAGCGACAGCGGAAAGCCCAGCGCCACGATCAAGCGCCGCCAGCGTGCGTCATGCAGCAGGGCCAGCGCCGCACCAAAAAATACGGCGGCAGCCAGTGCGGCCGGGGCTTCGAGCCCGGCACCGCGCGCGGCGATAAAAAGGCCCCAGGCTGCGGCCCAGCTCAACAAGGCGGGCAGCGGCCAGCGCAGCATCACCGGCATCGTCGTCCCCGCTCGTTCAATGCATCTGGATCGCGCCAAGCGCGCGGCCCTTGCCGGCGCGGGCCGGCGGGCAGCACATGCCGCAGACATAGTGGCGCGAGATTTCATGCGGGTGGGTGACGAAATGGCCGCCGCACTTGGAGCACTTGGTCATCGTCAGCATGCCGTTGTCGACGAACTTCACCAGACGCCAGGCGCGGGTGACGGACAGCAGGGGCTCCAGGCCTTGGGCTTGGATCTGTTCTTGATACAGCTGGTAAGCCTTGATGACGGTGTCGATCTCGTCCATCTCGGCCACTTTGTTCAGGTATTCGTGCACGTTGAGGAACAGGCTGGCATGGATATTCGGCTGCCAGGTCATGAACCAGTCGGTCGAGAACGGCAGTTGGCCCTTGCTCGGCGACTTGCCAGAGACTTCTTTGTACAGACGCAGCAGGCGTTCGTACGACAAATCGGTTTCCGATTCCAAGACCTGCAGACGGGCGCCGAGGTTGATCAGCGTGACAGCGCGTTCGATTTGACGGGCTTCGGTGAGGATGCTTTTGTTACGCATGATGGTCGGGCTCCAGGTCTTGTTATCAGAATGCGATCAGGCGGCTTCTTGGTGGCGGCCGGCCATCAGGATCGAGGCATGAAGGCGCGACACGCTGTCATTGGCCGCCGTCTTGCCGTGGCTGGTCAACAGGCCCCAGACCAGGTCATCGTCCATGCGGAAGCGGCACAGCAAGGTGTTGCCGGCGGCGATCTTCATCATTTGGGCGGGGCTCAAGGTGCCGATCAGCGTGGCGGTGTCCTCGGAGATGCCCAGGCGGTAGAGCGCTTGTTCGCGGTCCGAACGGATGAGGTTTTGAGCCAGCATCAGGTACGACAGATTGGCTTCGCGAATTTCGGACAGGATTTGGTCTGCGTTCATGGTGTGGCTCCGGTGGGTGACTAGGTCTGATTCGTTTCAACCTGATACGAATTGTGAAGACCAGAAATAGTTCACAACATCAGCCCAAATCCGTGACTTGAGTCCCTCTTCTTCCGAGGCGCTTGTCAGGCAACTTCCTACAAGCCTGCTGTTGGCTGGTAATCAAGCCGCTGTTCATTTGATGGGGCGGACCCTGCTGCGGTGACTGTCAGCGGGGCATTGCAAAGGCGCTTCGCAGGGTTGCTGCCTCGTCCGCCCTGCCCGTGCCTTCCAGCACCAGCGCCAGGTTGTGGGCGGCCAAATAGCTGCCGCGGCCAGCCACCGCGCCGGTTTGATCGGGCCGCTCCCCCAGTTCGAGGCATTGCCGCCACGCTTGCTCAATCATCGGCAGCAAGGTGTCGGCCTGCTCAGGCTGTTCAGCGGCCAGGTCAAGCAGGACATCGCCCAGCGCGAAGAAGAAATCGGGCGATTCGGCGCAGACGCTACCCAACTGACTTTGTGCGAAATCAATCGCCGCGCCGTGTTGCTGCAAGCGCTTCAGCGCAAACAGGCGTCGGCTGACCAAATCGGGCCACCACGAAGTCTGCGCATCCATCAGCGCGGCCGCGCGTCCAAAGGCTGCCTCGGCATCCGCATGCTCGTCGTAAACGGCGCAATCTTTGCCCAGTTGGTAAAGGAGATAGGCGTCGTCCGGCGCACCTTGCAGCGCCTGCTGCAACAAACGCCGGTTGCGGCCCCGCTTGGCGGCCAGCGCGGCGGGCTGGTAGCCGTCGTGGCCGATCAGCAGCGGCAGATTGCGCAGCGGCAGCCCGTGCTGCGGCTGTTCATGAATGCGCCCGACATAGCGCACCGGGCCTGGCAGCACCCGGCTCAGCCAGGCGCTGGCGGCATGCTGATGCGTGCCGTCGGAGAACTCGTCTTGCAGCTGCAAGCGACCGACGAAATCAGGCGGCATCTGGCGCAGCGCCTGCAGCGCCTCGCCACCCGAGATCAGCCATTCATCGGCGTCCAGCACCAAGTGCCAATCGGCCGTGCTGAGCGCCAGCACCTGGTTGCGGGCGGCCGCAAAGTCATCCGCCCACTGGCCATGGGACACGCGAGCCCCGGCCGCTGTTGCAAGGGCTGCGGTGGCATCGGTCGAGCCGGTGTCCAGCACCCACATTTCATCGACCCATGGGGCCACGCTGTGCAGCAGGCGGCCGATGCGCGGCGCTTCGTCACGGGCAATGACGATGAGGGCTACCGTAAAGGGCGGGGGCATACGGCATTGTGGCCAGCCCGGTGCAGGCGCGCTGCCGCGACAGCCCATCAAATTTGCTGCTTTTTAGCGCTTCGGCAGCGCATTTGCGCCTGTAAATTAAGCCCATGATTCAACGTACCTTGCACGTCATTTGGGTCGGCGACGAGTCCAAACGCCCCGACAACTGCATCGACACCTGGCGGCAGCACAACCCGGGCTGGGCGCTGCGGGTCTGGGGCAATGCCGAGCTGGGCTCGTACGGCTGGGTCAACGCCCGCCACATGCACGCGATGGCCGCCCGCGAGCTCAACGGCGTGGCTGATCTGATGCGCCGGGAAATTCTCTACAACGAGGGTGGCTTTGTCGTGGACGCCGACAGCGTCTGCCTGCGACCGCTCGAGCCCTGGCTGTTCGAGGGCGAGGCGATGGCCTGCTGGGAGAGCGAGCTGGTGCGGCCCGGCCTGATTGCGGCGGGCTATGTGGCCTCGGTCAAAGAGAACCCGTTCTTTGGCCAGATGATTCTGGATTTGCAGGCCACCGAGCGCGTCGATGACCGGATGGCCTGGGAAAGCGTCGGCCCGCAGTTTCTGTCCGACAGCTTTGCCCGCCATCAATATGCCGGCCTGACGATTTGGCCCAGCCATTTTTTCATTCCGCGCCACTTCAGCGGGGCGCAGTACACCGGGGGCGGCCCGGTGTTTGCCAATCAGGAATGGGGCAGCACTTTGAAGTGCTACGACGAGCTGCACCTGCGGCAGCTCGACGCTCCCCTGGACGCTTAGTCCAACTTCAACGCTTCAAGTCGCCCCGACTCAATCCGCACCAAGCTCAGCAAGTCCGCGCCATCGGCCAGCAGGCTGTCGAGCGCGGGCGGCTGCATCAGCGTGCGCAAAGTATTGCGCGCTGCCAGCAATTCGCCCTGCCCACTCAGCGCAAACGCCAGGGTGTAAAGACTGGCGCCATGCGTGGGCAGCAAATGCAGGGCGCGGTTGGCATAGGCCGCTGCTGCTTCCAGTTCGCCCGAGGCCAGCAACAAGGCGGCCATATCGCTCAACAAGTCATGCGACATCGGTTCCTGGCCCAGCGCTTCTGCCAAAACACCCATGCCGCGCACCAATCGGCCCTGCGACGCTTCGGCAAACGCCGTGTTGCGCGCCTCGTGCAACAGCAGGGCGGCCTCAGGGCTGAGCGTGGACGGCGCAGGCCACAGCGCTTGCTCGGTGGTGGTGGCTGTCGACGGCGCGGCGGACGCAGACGACTTGGCAGACGGGGAGCGTGCTTGCATGAGGAGATTCTCCAAAGGTTGATAGGAAGCGCGCGCACCCAGGCGTCGGCGGCTTAAGTCTGAACTTTAGGCAGGCTATTGCCCGTCGTTCACACGATAAGCACGGCAAGCACGCGCCTGTTCGATGCGTCTGGTTTGGCCCTCAACTTCAGCGCGCAACTGCCGTAAATCATGATTCGAGGAACTGGCCGCCCGGGCTCCTTCTTATCCGGCGATCAGATCTCTTGACAAAAGTCCTTAAGTGCCGACGGGTCCCGTCCGACAACCATTACAACGGGTCTGGCAACGGACACGTGGTCCGGTAAGAAAGCCGCAAGTTGAGCACCCAGTGATGGGCGCGGGGCTGCAAGGTTGACTGAAGCCGGGCGAGGTGGGTTGAAGGGTCGAAAGACCCTGAAGCCCGCATCCCGCGGTGCCCATGAGGGCATCTCCATCACGTCGGCGCTTTGCCGGAAGACTGCTTATCAAACCGCTTAACTAGGAGCGCATCGTCATGACCGCCATCATCAACACCAACATCAACTCCCTCAACGCACAGCGCAACACCAGCAGCTCACAAGCCGCGCTGGCTGTCTCGATGCAGCGTTTGTCGTCGGGCATGCGTGTCAATTCCGCCAAGGATGACGCGGCAGGTCTGGCCATCGCCGACCGCATGACCAGCCAGGTGCGGGGCTACAACGTCGCCGTCCGCAATGCCAACGACGGCATCTCGCTGGCGCAAACCGCTGAAGGCGCGCTGGGCAAGGTCCAGGACTCATTGCAGCGGATGCGTGAGTTGGGCGTGCAGGCCCGTAACGCCACCAACACCACCACCGACCTGGATTCCATCGGCAAGGAATTCGGTGAGTTGGGCAAGGAAATCCAGCGTGTGCTGAGCGGCACAACCTTCAACGGCAAGGCCATCATCGGCGCCGACGCCGGCACGCAGACCTTCCAGATCGGGGCCAACACGACGGCCAACGACGTGGTTGACGTGGTCACGACCAACCTGTCCACCGACACCTCGATCACCGGTGTCACCGGCTCGTCGATCAGCAACGCTGACACCGCGGCCACGCTGAAAACCGTTATCGACAACATCGACACCGCGCTCACCACGGTCAGCAGCAACCGCGCCACGCTGGGTGCCTCGCAAAACCGCTTCGACGCGATCAGCTCCAACCTGGCCGTGTCGGTGGAAAACCAGAGCGCTGCGCGAAGCCGGATTCTGGATGCCGACTACGCCGCTGAAACTGCCAGCCTGAGCCGCTCGCAGATCCTGCAGCAGGCTGGCATGGCCATGATTGCGCAGGCCAACCAGCAACCCCAGCAGGTTCTGTCATTGCTTCGATGAAAATTGGCGAGCCGCGCCGCTCGCCTTGAGTCCTTCCGCCGAAATCGCAGCGGCCGGCCTCACCCCTCAAGCTCAAGGCCCATGACGCCCGCCCTCCTAAAAAGAGGTCGGGCGCGCGGTGCCAACAAAAAAGGGTTTAAGTCATTCACAGGTGTCACCGATAACAAAACCAACGGGCCTCCGAAACAACCAAGGGCTACGTGGTCCGGTCAGCCGGCCCTGGTGCAAGGCAGTCAAACGCCATGAATCAGAGCAGGACGCGGACGGTGCAAGGCGCGCAATGGTGTGTCGCTTTGCTGTCAATGCTGCTGCAAAAAAAGCAGCGGCGTCAACGAACCGTAACGTCCGGATTTCCGGCAAGTCTTAGACACCGAAAGGATTGAACATGCCCTCGATCATCAACACCAATCTGAACTCGCTGAATGCACAGCGCAACACCGCCACCTCGCAGTCTTCACTGGCTGTGTCGATGCAGCGTTTGTCGTCTGGCATGCGGGTCAACTCGTCGAAAGACGACGCCGCTGGCCTGGCCATCGCCGACCGCATGACCTCGCAGGTCCGCGGCATGAATGTGGCGATCCGCAACTCCAACGACGGCATCTCGCTGGCTCAAACAGCAGAAGGCGCGCTGGGCAAAGTCCAGGACTCGCTGCAACGGATGCGTGAGCTCTCGGTGCAGGCCCGCAACGCCACCAACACCACCACCGACCTCGACTCCATCGGCAAGGAATTTGGTGAGTTGAGCAAGGAAATCAACCGCGTCATTGCCGGCACGACCTTCAACGGGAAAGCCATTCTTGGCGCCAATGCTGGTATCCAGACCTTCCAGGTCGGCGCCAACACGACGACCAATGACGAAGTGGTTCTCACCACCACCGACCTCACCGGTGACGCCACCATCACCGCCGTGACCGGCGCGAGCATCAGCAACACGGACACCGCAGCAACGCTGAAGACGGCGATCGACAACATCGACACCGCGCTCAACACCATCAGCTCGCAGCGCGCCACGCTGGGTGCATCGCAGAACCGCTTTGATGCCGTGATCTCCAATTTGATGATCTCGGTGGAAAACCAAAGCGCCTCGCGCAGCCGCATCATGGACGCCGACTACGCGACGGAAACCGCGAATCTGAGCCGCTCGCAGATCTTGCAGCAGGCTGGCATGGCGATGATTTCGCAGGCCAACCAGATGCCCCAGCAGGTGCTGAGCTTGTTGCGCGGCGGCTGATCCCGAAGCAGCCAGATCTGGCCCTGACTACCCCGCGCACGGGTAGTCGGGCTTTTTTTTGGCCGTGGTTTTGCCCGTTAATCGGGCTTTTGAATGCGTTGAGCACGCACAGAATTTGGTCATCGGGTCAGGACATCAAACCCGAAGTCCGGAGCAAGTTGGCCGCCCTAAAACGGCGCAGCTTGTTGGGCCGGTACCTGAACCAGATTTTGCAGGAGTGCTCAAATGCCACAAACGATCAACACGAACATTGGGTCGCTGAACGCTCAGCGCAACTTGGCCATGTCGCAAGGCTCGCTTGCCGTGTCCATGCAGCGTTTGTCGTCCGGCATGCGCGTCAACTCTGCCAAGGATGATGCGGCAGGTCTGGCGATTGCCGAGCGCATGAACACTCAGGTGCGTGGCATGAATGTCGCCATTCGCAACGCGAACGACGGCATCTCGCTGGCGCAAACCGCTGAAGGTGCGCTGGGCAAGGTCAGTGATTCGCTGCAGCGGATGCGTGAGCTGTCGGTGCAAGCACGCAACGCCACCAACACCACGACCGACCTTGATTCCATCGGCAAGGAATATGGTGAGCTGTCCAATGAAATCACGCGGGTGTTGGGCGGCACCACGTTCAACGGCAAGAAGATCCTCGGCGCCGACGCCGTGCTGCCGCAAGAATTCCAGATCGGCCCGAACACCGGCTCCGAGGACACCATCACCGTCGCCACCGCCGACCTCACGGTTGACGCCACGATCACTGGCGTGACCGCCTCGGCGATCACGAATGGCTCGACGACGGCGGATTTGAAAACCATCATCGACAACATCGACACGGCGCTCAGCACCATCAGTGGCCAGCGCGCCACGCTCGGTGCTTCACAAAACCGTTTCGAAGCCGTGATCTCCAACCTGCAGGTGTCGGTTGAAAACCAGAGTGCTGCACGCAGCCGCATCATGGATGCCGACTACGCCGCAGAAACCTCCAATCTCAGCCGCACACAGATCCTGCAACAGGCCGGCAACGCGATGATTGCGCAGGCCAACCAGATGCCGCAGCAGGTGCTGAGCCTGCTGAAGGGCTGAGCTTCAGCCTTAAGCTCAGCTCAAGCTCAGGACCCAGCAGCCGATAGCGTGTGAACGCATCGGCTGTTTGTCATTGCGGTAGTCATTCTCAGGATCAGCATCATGCCCACCATCACATCCACAGGCATTGGCAGCGGGCTCGACATCGAGAGCCTCATCACCAAGCTGGTATCGCTTGAACGCACACCCATCACCCAGCTGACCACGCAGACCAGCAAGCTGCAGACGCAACTGTCGTCCTACGGCAAGGTGCAAGCCGCGCTGGCCACCCTGCGAGACGCGGCATCGAAGCTGACCCGGCCCGACACCTGGGCTGCCACCGTGGCCTCATCCAGCGATGCGGCCAGTGTGTCAGTCACCGCTGCCAGCACAGACGGCACGATTGCAGCGCCGGGCAGTGTGTCGGTGCAAGTGGCCAAGCTGGCCAGCGCGCAAACCCTGGCCAGCAAAGTGCTGCCGGCCTCGCCCGCCAGCGTCGGTCAAGGCAGCATCACGATCGAACTGGGCCAGTGGAACGCCGACCAGAGCGCGTTCACTGCCAAGGACGGCGTCACCGCCATCACTGTAGACATCGGCGCGGGCGAAGACCAGCTGAGCCAGATCCGCGACAAGATCAACGCCGCCCGCCCCGGCATCGGCGCCACCGTGGTGACCGACAGCAACGGCTCGCGCCTGGTGTTGCGCGGCAATGAAACCGGGGCTGCCAATGGCTTTCGCGTCACCGTCAACGACGCCGACGGCAACAACACCGATGACGCTGGTTTGTCCGCCCTCGCCTTCGATCCCACCGCCGGTGTCAATGCCGCCAACCAGAAGCTCGGTGCCAGCAATGCCGCAGCCACCATCAACGGCATCGACATCAGCTCGGCCAGCAACAACCTCACCGGTGTGGTGGCAGGGCTCAATATCAATCTGGTCAAGACCACCGTCGGCGATATCACCTTGAATGTCGCGTCCGACACCACCAGTATCAAAAAAGCCATCACCGACATGGCCACCGCCTACAACAGCATGGCCACCCTGCTGCGCGACCAGACCAAGGCCGTGCCGCTGGCCCGGGGCAGCACCGACAGCTCGCAATCCGGCCCCTTGCAGGGCGACACCACCGTCATCAGCCTGCAAGCCCAGTTGCGCAATCTGGTTGGGAGCAGCAGCACCCTGGGCGGCAGCCTGGCCCGCCTGACCGATATCGGCCTGGAGCCCAGCGCAGCGGGTACGCTGACCACCAACGACACCAAGCTCACCGCCGCTCTGGGTAACCTCGACAACATGAAGCAGCTCTTCATGGGCTTGGATACCGGCAATCCCGACAACAACGGCATTGCCCAAAGGCTGCGCAGCCTGGGTGATATCGCACTGGGCACCGACGGCCGACTCAGCAGCCGCCAGACCGGACTGCAAAGCCGCATCAGCGACAACGGCAAGCGCAACGGCGAACTTGAAGCCCGCGTCGCCTTGACCGAAACCCGGCTGCGCGCCCGCTACACCGCGCTCGATACGCAGATGGCCAAGCTGACCAGCTTGTCGAACTACGTCACCCAACAGTTCGGCACGAACAACAACAGATAGACGCCTTTTATGGGGCATCTCAGGCAGCCTGCGAGGCTGCCTTTTTTTGCTCACGCCGTCCGTGCAAACCGTCACAAATGAAAGCGCTTGACGGCCCGCCATCACACTCAAGTTCCTCCGCACGTCGCCGAAAACAATTCAACAAGGCACTTTCGGGACGCAACCTATGTACAGCAACACCTCTTCACCTTTTGCATCACGCACCCCACGCGCCACGATGTACAGCAAGGTGGGTTTGGAAACGGATGTGGAGGCAGCCAGCCCACACCGTCTGGTGAGCATGCTTTTTGACGGTTTGTTTGATGCGATGAACCAGGCCAAGGGCGCGATCCGAAACGGCAACAACGAGATCAAGAACCGGGCGTTGAGCCGCTCGGTGCGCATTTTGGATGAAGGCCTGAAAGCCTGCCTGAACATGCAAGTCGGCAGCCTGGCCAACGATTTGAGCGATCTGTATGCCTACACCTGCATGCGCCTGACCCGTGCCAATCTGCACAGCGACATCGAGGCGATTGAAGAATGCCAGCGTCTTCTCACACCGGTGCGTGAAGCCTGGGCCGCCATTGCGCCTTCGGCCGCTCAGCAGCCACAACATCAACAGCAACAGCAACTCCAACAACGGGCGGCTTGATCCATGACACGTCAGCGCAGCAATTTCTCGTCCACCCTTTCCATTCCACAGTTTGCAGCGGGACTCGCGATGAACACCCAACTCCTGAGCTACTACGAAGCCATTGAGCAAGCCAGCGCCGACATGCTGTCCGCCGCCCGCACGGGCAACTGGGACGAAGTCGTCAAACTCGAAGGCGCTTGCGTGCTGCTGATCTCACAGCTCAAGCACGCTGCCGCCAAAGACAATCTGGGTGCCGAAGCCGCCCAGCTGAAGACGCGCATCATGCAGCGCATCTTGCTCAACGACGCCGAGATCCGCCACCTGGCCGAGCCCTGGCTCGACGACCTGGACCGCGCCCTCACCGGCAAGAGCCGCACGGTGCACTGAGCACCGGGCACCGGGCACCGATTCATCCCCCACTCGACCGGGACCAAGCCTCCATGGCGAACGACGACGGGGTGACCACCGCCACCCCCAACGAAGAATTCCAGGTCCAGGCCGCGAGTGAAATCGCGGCCTTGCTGCGTCTGCTGCACAGTGAGCAAACTCGCATCACCTTGAGCAACGAGGCCGGTGCCAGCCTGGCAAGCCGCGTCTGCACGCTCGACCCTGCCCACGCTGCGTTGAGCTTCGATGTGCGCGCCACCGACCCGATGGTTCGCGAACTGACCGCCTTGGGCGACGTCACGGCCACGGCCTATCTGGACGACATCCGCATCCAATTCGAGCTCGAAGAACTGATGCTGGTGAACGCCGCTGAAGGGGCTGTCCTGCGCGGCCCGTGGCCCGGCCTGCTCTACCGGTTTCAGCGCCGCAACACCTTTCGCGTGCGGCCCACCAGCCGTTCACCGCGGGTGCGTCTGGCCCACCCCGAGCAGCAAGGCGAGTTGAGCCTGCGCATCCTTGACCTCAGCATGGGCGGTCTGGCTTTGCTGATGCCGCCCGAGTTGAGCCCCTGGCCGCCGGGCACCCTCCTTTCCGCCGTACAGGTTGAGCTGGACCGAGACACCCGTTTTCATGCCGGTATGCACGTGCAGCATGTGCATACCCAAAGCGACATCGGCACACCCGTGGGCCTGGCGTTCTCGCAATTGGAAAACCCTGCTGCGCGTGAACTGCAGCTCTACATTGACCAAGCGCAAAAGCGGCAGCGCCTGCTGCGCCGCGACTGACAACCATGGGTATCCGCATTCGAACGAGCCAAGGCTTCACGCTGCTGGAAATGGCAGCGGTGCTTGCCATCACTGGCATCCTGATCAGCGCCGCCGTCCCCACCTACGCCCACTTCATGCAGCGCCAGCAATTGCGCCTGGCCTCTGACACCCTGCTGCAAGACCTGCGCCGAACCCGCGAGCTGAGTGTTGACGCATCAGCCAGCATCTTCGTCAGCTTCAACACCGGCCCCAAATGGTGCTGGGGCATCAGCCGCCGCCTGCCCTGCGACTGCGCCGGCAACGTCACCCCCACCGACAAGCCCTTGGCCCGCTGCGACGTCGCCAGCGCCGACAACCGCGAGCAATTCAAGGACGTGGCAATGGAGACGGCACAAGACTTTGAATTCAAACCCGGCCTCGGCCAAGTCGCCCAAGCCGGTGCCGTCGCGCTGCGCACCAAAAAAGGCCAAAGCCTTCAAGTCGTTCTGAACCGGCAGGGCCGGGCGCATCAGTGCGGCAGCGATGCGCCCGGCGGGCAGCCCTGTTAACTTGCATTTCGCTCAGGCTGCAGCGCTAGCGGCGGTCGACAACGACAAGGCTGTCCGATGGCGCGCCAGGTTGGGCATCACGTTGCACTTTTCGAAATTGCAACCATGACTTCAGCGAGAAGACCGCCACAACACCGGAAATACAAGCTCCTACGAGGAGTAGAGCAAACCTTGTGACACGGGCCATTTGGAGTTCTGCGGTAGAAGCAATGCTTTGACCGTCAGCTTCCAACGCCCACAGAGACGGGTTTCGATGCCGATGAACTGCGTACTGAACGCGCACTGCTTTAGAAGTCTGAATCGTCGTCCAAGCATTCGCAACGCCAG
Organism: Burkholderiales bacterium; assembly: GCA_038327205.1. Taxonomy (GTDB): domain Bacteria; phylum Pseudomonadota; class Gammaproteobacteria; order Burkholderiales; family Burkholderiaceae_C; genus Paucibacter_A. The sequence goes on from JBBQKT010000038.1 coordinate 14,142, forward strand.
GATCGGGATCCGAATAGGTGAAGGTCATTATTGGGTCGCCTATGCAGAACCTGAACCCGGTCAAATTTCCCTTGGTCTTGATAGGGGTCAGGTTAGTCACAGCGCCTTCAACAAGGCCTGGATTTTTCGGTGGCTCGATATCAATCAACAGCAGTAAAGCCGACAGCAGGACGAAAAATAGCATGCTCACGAAGAGAGTAGCGCCATGTCTTCGAATCGTTTTCATGATGCTCAACGTTTGTGATGAGAGGCGGGACCCGGCTTGCCGGGGCACGGCCTCTAGATTGAAGGGATGGTCGTCATCGTTGCGCTCTACGCGCTTGTTTAGTGACGTACTCCCTCAGCACACCATCCATGCGGGACTGCCAACCTTCTCCGGTCGATTTAAAGTAGGCCAGTACCTCCTGGCTATAGCGGACAGACACGAGCTGCTTGGGGCTCTCGGACTTGGGGCGGCCACGCAACGTTCGCAGAGGCACCATTGCCTTCAATTGCCTTGCCGTAAGCGGCTGCGCATCCGGATCAGCTTTGGCTGCGGCTGTGATTGCCTTGTCCTCTGCGGAACTCGGCATCTTGATGGCTGGTGGCTTAGAAGCTTTCGACATAGTGTTTTACCTCTCGACGGTTCGCTCGACGCAGACTGATGATTCTTCGGGCTTCGTCTTGTTCCACGAAGGCGACGTAGTAAAGAATGTCAGTCTTTGGGGCGAGTGCAATCATTCGCAATTCGCCATACTCGTAGCGATCGTCAACCCAGACCAGCGCGGCATCCCAGTCAAGCTCCGTGGCTACTGCTAAGGAGACTCCGTGTTTGGTTTGATTCCCCTCGTCTTTGGCTGGATCGAACTCGATTCGCATTCTTTAATGTAGCTACGTTAAAGCAGCATGTCAACGAGGCACCACAGCGCCTCTATGACGCCCAACGTTCGCGCTCAGCGGGCGGCGGAGCCGTCCGCTGCAGCAAAAGGTTGAGCCTCTACAGACGCCACGAATGCTGACCGAGAAACCTGAGTCAATTTGACTTCTTGGAGGGCTTCGTTAACGGCATCGGCAAATTCGGAGAATGCAAAGTGCTTTGGCTTCCTTGCGGCCTCGGAAGCTTGCTGGATAGCAGACAGCGCAGCGATTCGATAGGCATGGAGTTGCTTTGTAGGCGTCAGCATCTGAACATCCAGCCAATTGAGTTGCCCAACGCTTCGAAGTTCACGGGCCTTTGGCTTGTACGAGGAGTACCCGCACGGTCCCGCAAAGGCTACACCGACTCCCCACGATTCGAAATCGGCAATCTCCAGCAGCAGCACGAAGTTCTCGACTGATGTTCCGAACGAACGTTCAGTTAGTCGCTGGTTCATGTACGCATCAATTCCGGGCGTAAAAAGACGCCACCTGCCGGGATTGGCTTTCCAATACTCGGGCGGCCAAGCGTTGCCGCTGGATTGCTGCATGCCGAGATGCAGAACTTCGACGCCAGTCTTTAGGAAGGTACGAAA
>JBBQKT010000039.1:0-15598 GCA_038327205.1 Burkholderiales bacterium
GCAGAAAGACGTGATCGAAGCCTGGGTGATGGTCTGGGGGGCGCTCAGCGAGTCGGCCGACCCTGCCGATCAACAACTCGCCGTTGAGGTGAGACGGTTTGCCTCTGAAGCACCCGTTTTCGAACAGTGGGTCAAGCAGGCTGAGCGACTGCGTCAACAGCAAGCGCGGCAACGAGGGTCAGCGCGGCCAAAATCGCGCGAGATTGCCGGCGCCCATCCACACCCCAGCCCGAAGGTCTTGCCGGAATCTGGCCTTGTGAAAGAACTCAACCGCAGACCAGGGCGAGAAAGGTCATTCGGATCAGCAGCACATATTGCCGAGCCGGTTGTTGTGAAAGATCGCGGGGCGCCTGAGATCGAGCGTTGACGGGATGTGGGTGTGTTCTGCCGCGTTGGGCGCTCGCAGCGAATCTGGCTGCGAACTGCGTGCATTGACAGCTCGCTTTGCAGCGTCATGCGGATATGTGCATGACGCTGCCTATGCGCAGATCTCAACTATGTGCAGTTTTCTGAATTTTTCGGCACCGGCGCCCATGAAGATTGACATTGACGGCCGGTGCCACATTCACATAGTTACAGAGCCTGCAGGAACCGCATGAGCGAATCCGGAGCTCGGAACCGGCACATCTTGGTGTTCGGCGCTTCCAGACGTGCGAGCGCTGTCTGCTTCATCGCGAGGTCAGCTTCGACGTAGCGATGGGTGGTGTTCATGCTCTCGTGTCCCAGCCATAGCGCGATGACGTTGAACCGCACGCCTGACTGCAGGAGGTGCATGGCCGTGGTGTGCCTGACCGTGTGAGGTGAGACCTTCTTTTTGAGGAGGCCAGGCTCATGAACGGCGGCCCGCGCTACCGCCAAGTCCAGACGCTGCGCGACGTTGGAACGGGACATTGCCAGCCCGTCGCGGTTGGGAAGCAAAGCGGCTTCACCGCGCAGCGCCGGATTCAGTCGCAGCCAGGCCCGAACTTCTACGACGGTGGTGTCCCACAGCGGGATGGATCGCAGTTTGCGCCCCTTGCCATGCAGATGCACACATGCTGCACCGTCAAGAATGACGTCGACTACGCGCACGCCGATGATCTCCGAGACGCGCGCGCCAGTGTTGTAGAGCATGGCCAGCAGCAGGTGGTCGCGCTTCGATGACCAACTCGGCCCTGGCTGCCCGAGCACCGCCTCCATTTCCTGTCGAGAGAGGTAGCCCAACATCGGCTGCTCGAAGCGTTTCATTGGCACGGCCAGTGCCCGTTCGATCATGCCGAGCGAGTTCAAGTCATGCCGGCCCGCGAACTTCAGGAATGCTCGGATCGCGGTCAACCGCAGGTTGCGGCTGCGGACCGTGTTGTGCCGACTGCGCTCCAAATGATCAAGGAACGCCAGGATCAGATCGGGCAGCAGGTCCGTCAACCGCAGGTCCGTCGGCGCTCGGCCCAGTTTGCGGCTCGCGAAGTCCAGGAACAACATCAACGCATCGCGATAGCAGGCGACCGTTCGAGGACTGAGCGCACGCTGCGTGACCAGATACTCAGTGAAGAACCGCTGAACCAGAGAGGCGAAGGACGGTGGCTTCGGTGCGGTGGCGTTACGCATGGTTCGCCCCTGAGTGCGCCACGAACGACGCGAAGCGATCAGCGGCCCCTTGTCGTGGTCAAGTTTTTTCGGACACAGCGATAGGTTGTTTGATTGCCGATTTCTGCTCGAAGGCATTGGGTGGCAAGTTGCCCAGTTTGGAGTGCAGTCGCACGCTGTTGTAGAAGCCCACGATGTAGTCGGCGATATCCGCCATGGCCTCGGCATGGTTGGCGTAGTCGCGCTGCCAGACCCGCTCCGTCTTGAGACTCAGGAAGAAGCGCTCCATCACCGCGTTGTCCCAGCAATTGCCTTTGCGGCTCATGCTGCCGACCAGGCCGTGACGCGCCAGCAGCGCTTGGTGCAGCGCGCTGGCGTATTGACTGCCTCGGTCGGAATGAACGATCAGCCCAGTTGCAGGTTGGCGCTGCGCGATGGCCAATTGCAACGCCGCACACACCAACTCGGCGTGCATGGTCGGCGCCATCGCCCAGCCCACGACCTTGCGTGCGTACAGGTCCAGCACGACCGCCAAGTACAGCCAGCCGCTGCGCGTGCGGATGTAGGTGATGTCGCTCACCCAGGCTTGGTTCGGCCGACTTGGATTGAAGTGCCTGGCCAGCACGTTGTCCGAGACGGGCAGCGCGTGGCCGCTGTCGGTGGTGTGGATGAACTTGCGTCGCCACAGCGCGCGCAGCCGGTGCTCGCGCATCATGCGGCGCACGCGGTATCGCCCAATGCGCAGGCCCTTTGAGCGCAGCACGGCACCCAGCCGTCGGCTGCCGTAGACGCGGCCGCTGGCTGCGAATTCGGCCTTGAGCTGAACGCTGGCAGCGCAGGCCTTGGGTGCCGCTTGGGCGCGTTGGCGCGAGCCGTAGTAGCCCGACCTGCTGACACCCAGCACGCGGCACAACGTCCCGACCGCCACGGCCTTCTCGCTCAGTTCCGCGACGAGTTGATAACTCATCGCAGTTCCCGGGCAAAGAAGGCCGATGCTTTTTTTAAGATATCGACGTCACCGCGAAGTTGCTTGTTCTCGGCTTCGAGTTGGCGGATGCGCTGCTGCTCTGGGGTCAGTGGCTTGCCCAGCCCAGGGCGCCCCGCTGCCTCTTCATCCACTTGCGCCAGCCAGCGCCTCACGGCTGACTCGCCGAGCTTCATGTCGCGGCAGACCTCGCCCACGCTCAGGCCCTGATCGCGAACCATCTGCACCACTTGCAGCTTGAACGCCGCGTCGAAATTCCTTCGTTGAATCTTGCTCATGTTCCTCATCCAGGTGGATTCCACCTATCGAGGTGTCCGTAGAAATTAGACCAGCACACCTGTCATCAACTCCGGCGCCGCCGACATGTACCAATAGGTGTTACCCACCTCGGCGTGCCCGACGTAGGTCGACAAAGACAACATCGCTTGATCAACGTCCTCACCCCGTGCCTGCCACTGCTCGATGCGGTGGACTACGAAGGTGTGTCTCAGGTCATGAATGCGTGGCGCATGATGATTGCCACGGTTACGCCAGCCCAACTGCAGACGCAATGCGCCGAAGACGCGATGCACCTGCCGGTCGCCAAGTGGCAGCCCATGCCTTCGACCTCGCGTGCCCATGAAGAATGCGGCTTGAGGCGCGGCAGACTCACCGGCCATGTCTCGCGTGGAGCGATAGCGCCGCAGCGCCTCTACCGTGCTTGTGTGCATCGGAATCTGGCGCGATTTGCCGAACTTGGCCTTGCGGATGGTGAGCATCCCGCGCCAGAGATCGACATCCTCGTTGTTCAGCGCCAGTGCCTCGCCGATACGCAGCCCACAGCTGGCCAGTAGGCCGAACAAGGTCTCGTAGACGATGCCACGAAGTGTCGATGCTGGGCCGAGTCGCCTTGCGGCGGCCAGAAGATCGATGATCTCGGCCTCGCTGTAAATGTGCGGGGCCTGGCGCTCAGAGATGCGGCCGAAGACCGTGTAGTCCGGAACCTCGGTGCGCGGTTCGAACTGTCGCAACCAACGCGTGAACGAGCGCAGGTGCTTCAGCCGACGCGCCCAGGTGCTCGGGTCATCACTGCCGTGGCTATCGCGTCGCGCCCAATCGGCCATCGCGTCTACGGTGAGCGGCCCGCGGTGTTTGATGGCTTGCATGTGGCGCACGAAGCCTCGCAAGGAATAAGCAGGGGTCCGAATTGCAAAGCCCAAGCGATGTCGCTCGGCCAGATATTGTTCGACTCGTGTTTGCAACGATGTGGCCGCCTTCATGATGCGCTCCCAGGCCAGGGCAAGGCCACTTCGACGAGATTGCGGCTGTCGAGCTTGGCGTAGATTTGCGTGGTGCTTAGCGCTCGATGACGGAGGACGTCGGCGACCTCCTTGAGCGACGAGCCGCCAGCCAACAACCGACTGGCCATCGTGTGCCGCAGCAAATGCGAGCGCGTGTAGGGCAAGCCGGCGCGGGCATAGGCCTGGCGGATCGTCTTGCGAATCAGGTCCGCGCAGACAGGCTCGTCGCGCGGGGCAATGTGCCGCACGAAGACCGCGCGATTGGTGGTCTTGGGGCGCTCGTCCCTCAAGTACGACGCAATGGCCTGAGCCGTAGTCGCTGGCAGCGGCAGCACATCGACGCGCAGGCCCTTGCTGTGGCGCAGTGTGATCGTGCCGACTCGCCAGTCAATGTCGTCAAGGCCGAGTCGCGCAACCTTGCCGCTGCGAAGGCCGAGATCCAACGCACAGCGCACAATCGCGTCGGCACGTCGCATCGAGCGACCGGGACTTCCGAGCGAGTCCACCAAGCGTTGGACCTCTTCTGCGGCGAGTGCCTTGGGCAACGTCGAGTAGCGCCAATTGGCGGGACAGGATACGGCGCCGACCAGGCTATGAACGAGATCGCCCAGTGAGGCACGATATCGGAAGTAGCCGTGCAATGCGCTTGCAACCGAACCGACGCCACCTGGTTTGCTGTGACGCTTGGACTGCTGCGCGAAGAACATCCGAACATACTCAGGCCTGATCGCAGCAATGTCGACGGCGTCGCTGCCGAAGCGCTGGCGCAGCAAGCGTCCAACAACCCGCAGTATCTGGCTGCGGGTCTTCGGAGCCAGGCCCCGCACGTTCTCCATGTGCGCGTCAAAGCGGCGCAACTCACAATCCGCCGGCACCGCGTTCATCGTGGCTAAGGCAATGGCTCCCCGCGCACGCAGCACGCCAAGCAGGTGCCCGAGCGCGGCGCGGTGGTCGGCTCTGTTGAGGCGCACCGGCCTCACACATCGGCAATGCGAGAGGTGGTGGTCGAGGAAGTCGGTAACTGCCGCTTCGTCGATTTGGCACAGCTGAAGGCCCTTGCTCTGAACCCACCGAGCGAAGTGAGCGATGTTTGCCAGATAGCCGGCAACTGTGCTCGACGCATATCTGCCCTCGGCCAGGTGCTGCTTGAACGCATCAACGTGAGGCGAGATCGGACCTTCGGTCAGCCCGTTGAGATCGGCGATATGAACATGGCAATCGATACCCATGGTGGTCTCCTGAAGTGGGAGAACCAGTGCACCTGGGCGTCAATACTATGTCCAGTTCAATATCGAGCCTCCGTGCTGGACGCGGCGCGGATCAGGGGCTGCGCCATTCAATCGCCCATGACCTGCGCATAGTTGAGATCTGCGCATAGGCAGCGTCATGCGGATATGTGCATGACGCTGCACTGCCGCCGGTCACTTTGCGAAGGCGAAGGTCAGCAGAGGGTCGAAAGGCCCAGTTCGCAAAGATAGTAAGCAGCCGCTGAACTGGTCTGGTCAGCGCCTGCTCATTGGTCGTTACGGCGAATCGCCAACGAAGGTCAGGTTTCGTAAGAAGCTGACAACCGACCTAAGCAGCCGCCAAAGCCGGGTTTCGGGCGACGCGATCATCCAGGGTCGGAATCCGAACGGCTGCAGACAGCCTCGACCAGCCGTTCGTCAAACTCCCTGCTGTCGCATTGGATGCCTGAGTGGAAGTTGCAGGGGCATATTCAGCCGCAGCGCAGGCGCCGACTCTGCGAACGCGCCCGCGCTTGCAAAGGCAGGGTGGTTTGAACTGGTGCTTGAAGCTCTCGCCGCCACCGATTTGGACATTCACATCTTCACGGCGATGAAGGTTGAAACTCGGCGCTGTGATCGGCGGCGACAGCGCGGTTGATTCCCCCGAAGTTGCGTCCTGTTTTTCAGTGGTGCCTGAGCCGGGACTGCCTGACCTTTGCATAGACCACCGATGCGACCATCAGTGGCCAGATGCTCGAGCACAGGAAGAACCACAGCAGTGATTCTGAACCGTCGTCATCGGGGTTCGCGGGGCGTCCACCGAGCAACTCGCGTCGGCTGTTGAATACAAACGCCAGAACGATCCCGACGCACAGATAGGTGTTGATTGGCAGGTTGTCCATGTGGCCAGTCTAGGAGCGCGCTCGGCGCAATGGAATGGCCTGGCACCCCGCGTTCAGGGCATGCGCAAGGGTTAAACGGTAAGACGTCACACCGCAGCGAGCCCGCGCCAATCCTGGGGCCGTTGGTGAGCAATTGCGACCTGAACTTTGCAGCGATGTATGGCGACCTGCGGCCCGTTCCCGTGCCAGCGGACCGGGGCTTGTTGCCTTCCTGCTTCGCATGAACGCGCCCCTTGCCGAACAGGCCTGCGGCCAGATCGGCACCGCCAGCCCCCGCCAAGCCCGATGCCGGGCCACTGAATGCTGCGGTGAGGTCTTGATTGCCGAGTGGCAGCCTTCCCTCTTGCTCTTGCTCTTGCTCTAGTGCTGGCCTGTTCGGGTCGGGTCGGCCCGGGCCTCAGAGGCTTCGAAGCCGCTTTGCTCAAAAGCAGTCTTCTCTGCGTCGGGCAACGCTTGAGCGACTGACGCTCACCGCAGCCACAACCATGCCGCTGCCGCAAAGCTGATGACGCACGTCGTTGAAACGGTGGCCGCATGGATCAGCCAGCGTTCCCAGGGGCCCTCACGCCGTTGGGACAGGGCCGCCAACTGCTGGAGCGGGGCGATCAGCGATTGCAGGGTCGGGCGGATCTCCTGGCCCAGAGCGCTGCGTGCCGCTTCTTCGATGGCCTGGGCATGCACCTTCAAGGAAACGCGTGTCCTGTCATTCGTTAGGTCTGCAATGTGCTTCACGGTCACCATCTTGGCGTTCTCGGTTAAGGCCATCAACCGTCCCTCGAAGGCACTGAGCTGGCGGTAAAGCTGATCGCGAGAATCGATCAACGCGATCCGGCTTTCTTCCATCGCGGGAAGCAAGGCCTCAACCCGGTCAACCAAGGCGGCCACGTCGCCCAGTGCCTCGAGCAAGACCATCTCGCGGGCCGTGCCGGGCGGGATCATTCGACCTCCCGGGCGGTAAGTTGCTGTTGAACGGTCTGGTGTGACTGGAACGAATCAACCAAGCCCAGCGCGGCAAAGCATGCATCGTGTTCAGGGACCACCCAGCTTGCCAGCCTTTGGGTGGCCAGTTTCTGGGCCCAGGCGAGCTTCTCGGCGGCGTCCCGTGATTCGATGATCCGGCGTTTGTAGTCTGTGTCATCACCCGCCAGCGTGGCCAGGTCTGCCTGAGTGCCTCGGATGCGCGCATAGATGTCGTTCGTCCGGATGCGGCACGCTGTATTTGCCGTGGCGAGCGGTTGTTCAGCCAAGAACGACAGCAGCAGGTAGAACGACTCTTCGACGGCGATGCCCGCTTCCGTCATGTTGAACACCAGCTTCAGGCGCGCGGGCGGCACGCCCAACCGCGCCAGCTCGATCAGGGTGGCGATGGTGTCCTGCTGCTGCTTGAGAGCGGGCACGGTCGGCACGATGAAGCAGTCGAAGTCCTGCTGGCTGCCCCTGTAAAGCTGCATCGCATTCAGCAGCTCTTCGAGATTGCTGGCGCCGACATCGACGACTGCGTGCTCGATGGTGAGCAAATACTCTTGCAACTCCGCGAACTGCCGTCCGCGCAAGGCAGGGGTCGAACCCTCAGCGGCGTTCACAGTCTCCACGGCGATCAGCTCCGCGCCGGGAATGCGGGGCAGCAGCAGATGACGGGCCACGGTGGACTTGCCCACATTGCCTGAGATGTTGAGAACAGCGATTTTCATGGGAGCTCCTTTTTGCGGAAGAAGGGGTTGGTGATCCTGCTGAGCGCAAAGGCTTCGGCCAGGTCTTTGCCGCTGGGGGGATCGGCCAGGCCTGCGCGGAGCAAGGGTGCAGCGGGTGCTGCGGGTGCTGCGGGAGGGACTGCGGGTAAGGTGGGCTGGGAAGTTGAGCGGGGAGGGGTGACAACCGGGCTGGCCAGCCGCGCAGCAAGAGGTGCGGGCATGGACAGCGCCTGCCGTTTCACTTCCCGCCGGACCGTGGTGATGCTGACGTCGACGCCGGCTGCAGCGAGGGCCCGGCAGATGGCCGCAAGCGTGTAGCCCTGGGCGTACAGCCGAGCGATCTCCTCCTCGAATTGCCGCGCTTTGCGCGTGATCCGGCCGGGCGGCTCATTCGGGAGGAGCTTCATGTCAGTGCTCCCCGTTCGGCCCGTAGACGCTCCGTGAACGGTCCCGGAACGCTGTCGGTGCGGTGCCGAGCCGGTCTCGTAACGTTGCTTGATCACACGGCGACGCTGTGATGACGGTCTGGTAACTCATGGACCCATCATGAGCGTCGACTTGGGGAAAATTTGCGATGGATTTTTGCTTAAATCCATTGCATCGCCAGCACTGAAGCTGTGCTTAGTTGGCTCAAGAATCGAGTGCAGGATAGGCTGGTTGCCAGCATTTGGACGCCTTCGCGTCTTGATGTCACCGACCGCCGTAATGGAGCCACCAATGTTCGGCGTAATGGAGCCAGCAACAGGTGTGTAAAACGACGCCCCGAGGGGGTTAAGACTGGGCAGATTTTGCAGCCTTTTGGGGGCTGGACTTGTCGGCGCCGATCCAATATTGACCCAGTTGGGATGCAGCAGAAAGTTGGCGTGGTTTGTGGTGTTCGGCGCCGGTGTAAATCAGGCCTTGGGAGCCGAGAATCTGCCAGGCCTATCGGCTCTGCCGACCAATTTTCCTTCGATTGGTTGGTGCAGTAACGACTCTACGGGAATGAAAATATCATCAATATACGCATTAGGTGGTTATTTGATAGATATTTATATGCAACTTCTTGTTGACTGATTGATGCTTTGCTGATTGTCCAAAGACTCAATTTCGCTTGTGTTTGCATAGAAAAATTGTAAAAATACCCCCATCATGGGTATTTCACCAAGTCTTTTATTCCGTCACTTGCTGCCCGACATGCCGCGAGGCACGCCTATGGCTACGACCTGGCTTCAAGATCGGGGCTTAAGCGCAAAGCAGGTTGGGAGGCTGGCCAAGGGTGGCTGGCTGAAACGGCTGGGTCACGGCACCTACCTGCTGCCCGGGGACGAGCTCAACCGCGATGCCAGCTTGGCGCGTTTGTCCGAGTTGGTGCCAGGATTGCATGTGGCCGGCAAGACAGCGCTTGCGTGGCGCGGCGTGCGGCACAACCTCGCGTTCAATGAGCGGCTGATCCTCTGGGGCGACAAGCCCGCAACGCTACCCGCTTGGTTCACCGTGGCTTTCCCAGCCCACTACCAGGGCACTCATCTATTCGACTCAAGCCTGCCCGCGAGCACCGGCCTTGCGCCCTTGCCAGCCGGGCATCCCGATGTCCTTGTTTCCACGCCGGAGCGAGCTCTGCTCGAACTGCTGAGCGATGTCGGCAAAGGGCAGGGGCTTGAAGAAGCCGGTCATCTCGTCGAGGGCGCACGTTCACTGCGATTGCCCGTTCTTGAGGAACTGCTGTCACATCTGACGCGTATCAAGGTTGCCCGATTGGCGCACACGCTGGCCGAAGAGTTGGGGCTGAGCTGGGCAGACCTGGCTCGCCAACACAGCGAACGTCTCGGTGGTGGGCTGCGGTGGGTATCGACCACCACCACCGGCGAGCGGCTGAACTTGAAGCGGCCTGTATGAACGAAGCCTATATCCGCACTGTTCAACTGCTGCTCGAAGTGGCTCCGGCAGTGTTCGAGACGTCGACGTTCGCCATGAAGGGCGGGACTGCACTCAACCTTTTTGTTCAGGACATGCCGCGCCTTTCGGTGGACATCGATGTTGTCTTCGTCCCCTATGAGCTGGGGCGCGATGCAGCGATGGAGGCCATCAGCGATGGGCTGGCGTCCGTACAGAAGCGAATCGAGGCGTTGGGCCACCACGCCGAACTGCGCAGGACGCGGGAGGGCGCCGATGCCAAGCTGTTCGTGCGCAGCGCGCAAGCAGAAGTCAAGGTCGAGGTGAACTTCGTATTTCGCGGCACGGTTCTACCGCCCGAGCGTCGTTCGCTCGTCCCTGCTGCGCAGACGCTGTTCTCAGCGGACATTCAGGTGCCCGTGCTGGCAGATGCCGAGCTTTACGGCAGCAAGTTGGTGGCGGCGTTGGATCGCCAGCATCCTCGTGATCTTTTCGATGTCCAACTGATGCTTGCGAGCCAAGGCTGGAGCGAAACGCTGCTTGACTGCTTCGTTGTCTACCTTGCCGGGCATAACCGGCCGACGCACGAGGTGTTGTTCCCGAACGAGAAGCCTCTCGAAGCCGTGTTTGCGAGCGAATTCGAAGGCATGACCGCGGTACCGGCGCACCTCGCCGAGCTGTTGCGTACCCGCAGCCGCATGTTGAGCGAACTGCCTCGTGCACTCTTGCCACGGCATTGCAAGTTTCTGATGTCGATGGTGCGTGCTGAGCCGGATTGGACACTGCTGCCCTATCCCCACCTCCAACAGCTGCCGGCCCTTCAATGGAAGTTGCAAAACCTAGAACGTCTCAGAAAGAACGCCGGGAAGTTCCAGTTGCAGCACGACGAACTGGCCGCTCGATTAGCCCGGGCAAGGGCTTGAGCAGCGTGGTTGTTGCGGCAGTATCCGACCCGGTGCAATCGTCGCCACTCACAGCACAATCCGCTGGGTTGCGAAACGAAAATTCAACGCGGATGCGGGCGCGATCTCCCCATTAATTTGCGCCCGGAGGCTGTTCAATAAATCTCTCCCAATCGCTCATCAATGCGCGCCGTTTTTCCAGCGCATCACCGCGACGGTAGGCCGCTTCCACCTTGTTTTCAAGCGCGTGCGCCAGGGCTTGCTCGGCGACTTCCCGAGGGTGGTTGGTGCGCTCACCGGCCCAGTCTCTGAACGTCGAACGAAATCCATGCGGCACGGCGTCCACGTCCATGCGCCGCATGACCTGCGCCAACGACATGTCGGATAGTGGCCCGTCCCGCGCACCGAAGAAGATGAGCTCGCTGCCTTCCATCCTTGGCATGGCGTCCAACAGCCGCAATGCCGTATCGGTCAGCGGAACTCGGTGTTCTTTGCCAACCTTCATGCGCTCGGCGGGGATGGTCCAGACCTTCGCGTTCTTGTCGATCTCGGCCCAGGTTGCGCCCCGGGTCTCGCCGCTGCGCGCGGCAGTCAAGATCGTGAACTCCAGCGCCCGCGCCGCGATGCCTTCGCGCATTCTTAGATCAACCATGAACGCTGGCATGGCGTCGATGGGCAGCGCTCGGAAGTGTTCGACCTTCTGGATCTTGCCCGGTGCGGCCAAGAGCTTGTCGAGATGGCCTTTCCATCGTGCAGGGTTGTCGCCGGTGCGGTACTTACGGACCGCGGCCCAGTCCAAGACGACCTCCAGCCGACCACGCAGCCGACTTGCCGTTTCCGTCTTGGTCTTCCAGATCGGTTCAAGAATCTTGAGCACGTGCTCTTGCCCGACATCCTTGATCAGCAAGTCGCCAATAACGGGATACGCGTAGTTCTTCAGGCTGCCAGTCCATTGGACCAGATGCTTCGCGCTTTTCCATGTTTCGCCATGGGCGCTGATGTAGGCCTCGGCCGCAGTCTGGAAGGTGATCGAGCTGGCCTGCTTGGCGCGCAACTGGCTCGCCGCTGCCCGCTTTCGTTCAATGGGATCGATGCCCTGCGCAATTTCGTCCCGCGCCGTCCTTGCACGTTCTTTGGCCTGTGCCAGCGTGACGTCCGGGAATCCACCCAAACCAAAATGGCGTCGTTTCGCGCCGACCATCGCACGCAGAACCCACGATCTTGAGCCGGATTCCACGACATAAAGGTACAGGCCAGCGACCCCGCCTACGGCGTGATGGCCTGGTTGGGTCAGCCTGCCGACGGACAGTGGAGACAGTTCTTTTGCCTTGCGTGCCATGGAAAAAACATAGTATTTTTATCTACCATGAGTTCTACCATCAAATTTGCGATTTTTGTGGACGATTTTGGACGTCAACGGACTTTCAGTCGAGCATTTCTTCTATGAGAAAGGCCTGCTTTTGGACGCTGATGGACGTCGTTGGACCGCCAAAAAAAGGTCCCCCTCTCCTCCAGAATTTCGACAAGATTTTGAGATTTAGAGGCTGTTCAGCCCTGCGCTCATCGACTTGCAAATTCAGTTGCACAGCGCCGCATCGGCTTCGTCGATGCGGCGCTTTTGTTTGCGGGTGCTGTGAATGCTGCGCAGCGATGCCAAGCGCTCAGGCCCGCGTGGCTGGGTCGGCGAGCAGGGTCAGCAAGTCCAGGGCGGAGACGACGCCTTTGATGTGCCCGTCTTCAACCACGACCGCATGGTGCACCCGCCGCTCGAGCATTTGGCGCGCCACGCTGCTCACAGCGGTCTGCGGCCCCACCACCAGCGGCTTGTAATGGCACCACTGCCAGGCCTTGACGGTCTGGGCATCGCGGTCCTGGGCATGAAAGTGCAGCAGGTCGGCGGTGCTGATCGCTCCAACCACCATGCCGCTGTCGTCCTTCACGGGCACCCAGGACATTTTGGCTTTGTCCAACAATTGCTCAACAGCGGCCATGCTGTCGTCGATATGCGCCGCCTGCACTTCGCTTTGCATCAGGGTGTGAATAAGCTGGTTCATGGCGTGTGTCGTTGTTGGCGTGGATGAAGTTTCAGCGCGCTGTTGAGGGTTCTGGCCGGCCCAGAGCGCGCTCCAGTTCCAGCACCAGCCGCGTGGTGCTCAGGATCACATCCGGCGTGAGGCTGATCGAGTCAATGCCCAGCTCCACCAGGTAGCGGGCGATCTCCGGATAGTCCGACGGCGCCTGTCCGCACAGCCCAATGTGGCGCTGGTTGCGGTGCGCGCCCTCGACCGCCATGCGGATCATGGTCTTCACGCCGGGGTCACGCTCGTCGAACTGCTCGGCCAGAATCTCCGAGTCGCGGTCGATGCCCAGCACCAGCTGGGTGAGGTCGTTGGAGCCGATCGAAAAACCGTCGAACAGCCGTGCGAAGGCGTCGATCTCGATCACGTTGTTGGGGATCTCGCACATCACATAGATCTCCAGGCCGTTCTCGCCCCGCTTCAGGCCCAGCGCCGCCATTGTTTCGATCACCCGCTCGGCTTCGGCGACGCGGCGGCAGAACGGGATCATCAGCTTGACGTTGTTCAGGCCCATGGTGTCGCGCACCTGCTTCATGGCCGCGCATTCCAGCGCAAAGCCCTCGGCGTAAGCCGGGTGCGCGTAGCGCGACGCGCCTCTAAAGCCAATCATCGGGTTGGACTCGACCGGCTCGAAGTCCTTGCCGCCGAGCAGGCTGGCGTACTCGTTGGTCTTGAAATCGGACATCCGCACAATCACCGGCCGCGGATGAAACGCCGCGGCAATCGTGCCCACACCCTCGGCCAACTGCCGGACGAAATACTGGGCTGGCGAGTCGTAGCCCTGGGTCAGTTGATCGATCTGCCGGCGCACCGCCGCGTCGGTGATGCGCTCCGGGTGCACCAGCGCCATCGGATGCACGCGGATGTGCTCGGCAACGATGAACTCCATGCGCGCCAGCCCCACGCCGTCGCTGGGCAGCAAGGCAGTCTGGAACGCCAGGTCCGGGTTGCCCAGGTTGACCATCAGTTGCGTGTGCGGGCGCGTCAGCGTGGAGATGTCGGTCTGTGTTTTGGTGAATTGCAGCGTGCCGGCATACACATGCCCGGTGGCGCCTTCGGCACAGGAGACGGTGACCTCGTCGCCGGTGCGCAGCAACTGGGTCGCCTGGTCGCAGCCCACCACCGCCGGGATGCCCAGTTCGCGGGCCACGATGGCGGCGTGGCAGGTGCGCCCGCCACGGTTGGTGACGATGGCCGCCGCAATCTTCATCACCGTGCCCCAGTCGGGCGTGGTGGTGTCGGCCACCAGCACCTCGCCGGGCTGGAAGCTGCCCAGCTGCGACACATCGCTGATCACCCGCACCCGGCCAGTGGCGATCGAGCTGCCGACCGCGCGCCCACTGACCTTTGCCGTGCCGGCAGCCTGCAGCCGGTACTCGTCGACCAGGCCCAGCGGCTTGCGCACGGCGACGGTTTCGGGCCGCGCCTGCACGATGTAGAGCTGGCCGTCGAGACCGTCCTTGGCCCATTCCACGTCCATCGGCGTGGGGCAGCCGGCAGCGGCGCTGTAGTGGTCTTCGATCAGCAGCGCCGCGTCGGCCAGCGCCAGCACTTCGGCGTCGCTGATGCAGTAACGCTGCTGGTCTTCGCGTGCGGTGGGCACGTTGCGAATGGTGTCGCGGCCGGCCGCCTTGGCGTAGACCATGCGCACTTCCTTGCCGCCCAGGCGGCGACGCAGCACGCTGCGGTGGCCTTGACGCAGCGTCGGCTTGAAGACGTAGAACTCGTCCGGGTCGACCGTGCCCTGGACGACGTTTTCGCCCAGGCCGTAGGCGCCGGTGGTGAAGACCACGTCGCGAAAGCCCGATTCGGTGTCCAGCGTGAAGGTCACCCCGCTGGCGGCCAGGTCGGCCCGCACCATCTTCATCACCCCGACCGACTGGTAGACCTTGAAGTGGTCAAAGCCCTTGTCGACGCGGTAGCTGATGGCGCGGTCTTTGAACAGGCTGGCAAAACACTGTTGAACGGCGGACAGCAGGCGCGCCTCGCCCGCCACGTTGAGGAAGGTTTCATGCTGGCCCGCAAAGCTGGCGCCCGGCAAGTCTTCCGCCGTGGCCGAACTGCGCACCGCCAGGCTCATGTCCTCGCCGTACTCGGCGCGAAGTTGCGCGTAGGCCGCCAGGATCTCGGCCTTCATGTCCGCTGGCAAAGGGGCCGACAGCACGATCTCGCGCGCAGCTTGCGCGCGCCGCGCCAGGTCATCGACCTGGCTGACATCCAGCCCGTCAAGCACCCGGTGCAAACGCGGCCAGGCGTCGGCGCGGTCCATCACCTCGCAAAAGGCCTGGGCGGTGATCGCAAAGCCATTCGGGACCCGGACGCCCACGGTGGCGAGATGGCTGTACATCTCGCCCAGCGAGGCGTTTTTGCCGCCCACCGAAGCGACGTCCGCCGCGCCCAGATCCGAGAACCAGCGAATGTGGCGCGAGGGTGTGCTCATGGTGTCGGCTCCGGCAGAGAGGCAATGCAATCAGCGTAGCGGGCCAAATTCGGGTGCAACTTGATCAAGCGCAAGCTTTGGTGCTGCGGGCTCTGCCGCCCAAGCCTTCAAACCCTCAGGCTTGGCCGAACGAAACGTCCAACTGGCGTGCCACATTCAGCAAGGGTGCGTCCAGCGGCACAGGCCGGTTGCGGCCCGCCGCACTGGCCAGTTCGGCGCGCGCCATGCGGCCACCCATCCAGGTGACCATGCAACCCCAGGCACCCTCGCGCACCAGCTCGGCGGCGGCCACGCCGTAATGGGTGCCCAACACCCGGTCACTGGCCGTCGGCGAGCCACCGCGCTGCACATGGCCCAGGGCCACCGAACGGACTTCGCAGCGCAGGCGTGACTGCAGCTGATGGGCCAGCACCGCGGCGATGCCGCCGAGCCGTTCCGGTTCAGGGGCACCTTCGACCCAGGCGCGTGCCACCGTGTCGCCGCCACGCGGCTTGGCGCCTTCGGCCACACAGACGGTGGTGAAGCCCTGCTTGGCCTCGCGCGCCATGCAGATTTCGGCAATCGCGTCGATGTCGAAGGCCAGCTCGGGCAGCAGGATGATGTCCGCGCCCGAAGCGAGCCCGGCTTCCAGGGCGATCCAACCGGCATGGCGG
>JBBQKT010000040.1:0-15340 GCA_038327205.1 Burkholderiales bacterium
CCGCATCAGCGCACCCGACAAGCGCGATTGTTCGGGGGTCAGCGGTGTCGCGCTCGGCGCAGGAGATGCCGGTGTCGCGCGCCTTGCTGCGGGCGCGCCCCACATCACATGCAAGCTGTGACCAGTCGCAGCCAACAGCCGATCCAAGGGTGATAAGGGGGGTGTCGGCGTCATTGGGGCCTCTGAACTGTTCTGCGCTGCATCAAATAATTTTATGAATGATTAAAAAGACCGTGTTTTCATCTGGAAAGCCCTGAGCACATTGTGTCTGTATTGTGATAAAGCGTTTTCGTTGTTCATAGCCAACGCAAACCGGGTATTTGGGCCTGTGGTCGATGCCAAAGACCGAATCGTCTGTTGCAATACGGCAACTTCCGCTGCGGAGGTAGGCCGGATCCGACCCATTGCTCCCTTGAGGACATCTCGGATCGGGGCCTTAATGAACATTTAGGAGTATCGAATGAAGAAATCAATCGTCGCACTGGCCGTTCTGGGTTCGTTCGCTGGTGTCGCTGCTGCACAGTCGTCCGTCACGCTGTTCGGCGTGATCGACTTGGCTGCCCGTTACACCAAGGCCAATGGCAATGACGTCAAGCAACTGTCCAACGACGGCAGCAGCTCCAGCCGCCTCGGCGTGCGTGGGGTCGAAGACCTCGGCGGCGGCCTGAAGGCTGGCTTCTGGCTGGAATCGGCCTTGTCGGCCGACACCGGCACCGTCGACGCAACCCGTTTCTGGGCCCGTCGCGCCACCGTCAGCTTGATGGGCGAGTTCGGTGAAATCCGCTTGGGCCGTGGCAAGACCTCGACCCGTCTGGTCATCGACGACTTCGACGTCTACAGCACGACCGGCCTGGGTGATGTGACCCGTGTTTATCAGTTGTTCCCGGGCGCACCCACGGTGCCGGCCACGCCGACCGCCCTCGACAACATCAACCGCGCGGACAACCAGGCCCAGTACTTCCTGCCGGGCAATATCGGCGGTTTCTACGGCTCGGGCGAAGCCGCTGCTGGCGAAGGCACGGACGGCAAGAAGTCGTTCGGCGCCCGTTTTGGCTACAAAGTCGACGTTTTGCACGTCGCTGCGGGTTACCAGACGACCGACATCCGTGGCTCGAAGTACAAGCTGGCCTCCTTGGGTGGCAGCTATGACTTCGGCATGGTCAAGGTCAGTGCCTTGTTCTCGGAGATCAAGCTCAATTCCCTGAAGCAAAGCATCATCACCGTCGGCGCTGTCGTGCCAGTGACCGCTTCGAGCGCCTTCACGGCTCAAGTCTCGTCGGCCAGCACCAACGGTGCAGCTGATGCGCTGACCCGTACAGCGGGCGACGCCATGTTCTACACGGCGGGCTACCAGTACAACCTGTCGAAGCGCACTGCGCTTTACTCGACGGTTTCGTTGATCGACAACGGCGGCTTGGCTAACTTCAAGATCCAATCCAACGCAGTCACCGGCGTGCCCAACGGCCGCTCGGGTGGTTTCGACGTTGGCATGAAGCACAGCTTCTAAACGACTTCCTCAAGGCGGCCTCAAGGTCGCTGCAGGGATGGAAAGCCGCCTTCAGGCGGCTTTTTTTCGTCCTGCTTCGGCTTGTAACGCTGATAAAAGGCGGGGCCCGTGTTGGATGTGTGCAACGGTTCTGTACCGGTGCCCGGTTTGTTCGCTGAGAATGCAGTGGTTGATAGATCACCAATTGGAGACATAGATGAAAAAAGCATGCATGGTCTTGGGTTTGCTGGCCGCCAGCACCACCGCCGCTTGGGCTCAGTCCAGCGTTCAGTTGTACGGTATCGTTGATGCCGCCGTTCGCTACACCAGCAGCGTCTCTGCCGGTGGTTCTAAGTACACCCTGCAGCCCGGTGGCATGTCACAAAGCCGTTTGGGCGTGAACATCACCGAGGACCTCGGTGGCGGCCTGAAGGCAGTCGCAAACCTCGAGCACCGCCTGAACTCTGACACCGGCACCGTGGCCGCTGCTGATTTCTGGCGTCAAGCTTGGGTCGGCATCCAGTCGTCGGACTTCGGGGTCGTGCGCCTCGGCCGTCAGTACAACATCTTGTTCGACATCTACACGTCGACCTATGCATCGTTCAAGTACTCGCCGTACATCGAGGCTTACAAGCCCGAAATCGGCCTGTCGATGGCTGCTCGTCAGAGCAATATGGTCAAGTACATCGGTGAGTCCGGTGGCCTGCGCGGTGAAATCCAAGTCAGTGCCGGCGAAGGCGATGCCACTCAGCAAAGCAAGTCGATGGGCGGGCTGTTGCGTTATGCCATGGGTGACTTTGCCTTCGGTGGCGCTTACCTTGAAGTGACTGACACGACAGGCAAGAAAGTTAAGGGCACCACGTTTGGTGGTTCCTTCACTTCCGGCCCATGGTTCGTCAACGCGTCTTACGCTGAGAACAAGTTTGACAAGGGCAGCGTTCTTGGCGCTGGCTACACATCGGGCCTGATCGGTCCCGTGTTGAACGCAGCCGCCAATGACGTCGCCAAGCGCGACATGATTTCGGTTGGCGCAACTTACCAGCTGACCACGGCGCTGAACCTTGGTGCTCACTACTGGTACTCGACGCAAACGCATTACGGCGCTGCAATTGCCAACGTCAAGAGCAAGGCTGACTACGTTGCTGTGGTTGCCGACTACGCTTTCTCCAAGCGTACCGATGTCTATGCTGAAGTGGACTACACCAAGTTCTCCGGCGCTGTGCGTTACGCCAGCGGCAACGACAAGCGCGGCGGCGCGATGTTGGGTGTGCGTCACCGTTTCTGATGCATTGGCTTGAAGGCGGTTTAAAAGCCGTCTGATTCCCAAGGAACGGGCCGCTGAGCGGCCCGTTTTCATTGGTGGCGCGGGTCTTGCGAGTGATGTTTGACTCGCCAATCAATCTAGCCAACCACTTGCCGCATTAGTCTTTTCACCTGCCTATGCTTGTATTCATTCTTCGCCGCTTGGTTCAGGCATTGTTGGTGATGCTGACCGTCGCCTTTGTGGCCTTCATGCTGTTTCAGTATGTGGGCGACCCTGTCACCAACCTGCTGGGCCAGGATGCAACGCAGGAACAACGTGAATCCCTGCGGCGCGATCTGGGTCTGGATGCACCGTTTCCGGTGCAGTTCGCCCGCTTCATCGGCAATGCCGTGCAGGGCGAATTCGGGCTGAGCCTTCGCCAGGGGCGCAAGGTGTCGAGCCTGATCATCGAACGCTTTCCGGCCACCTTGGAGTTGTCCCTGGTCGCCGGGCTGATTGCCCTTTGCGTGGGCATTCCGCTGGGTGTGTATGCAGCGCTGCGGCGCGGCAAGGTGGGCGCGCAACTGCTGATGATGGGCTCGCTGCTGGGTGTTTCATTGCCGACGTTTTTGATCGGTATCCTGCTGATCCTCGTCTTCGCCGTTTGGCTGAAGTGGCTGCCAAGCTTTGGCCGTGGTGATGTGATTGCGCTAGGCAACTGGACCACCGGTTTATTGACCCTTGACGGCCTGCGTCACCTGCTGCTGCCGGCCATCACGCTGTCGGCGTTTCAGCTGACATTGATCATGCGATTGGTGCGCTCCGAAATGCTGGAGGTGCTGCGCACCGACTACATCAAGTTCGCCCGTGCACGTGGGCTGACCAATAACGCCGTCTACTTTGGCCACGCGTTGAAAAATACGCTGGTACCTGTGCTGACGATCACTGGCCTGCAACTGGGCTCGCTGATCGCCTTTGCCATCATTACCGAGACGGTGTTTCAGTGGCCCGGCATGGGCCTGCTCTTCATCCAGGCCGTGCAGTTCGCTGACATCCCGGTGATGGCTGCGTACTTGTGCCTGATCTCTTTCATCTTCGTGGCTATCAACCTGGCCGTGGATCTGCTCTATTTCGCCGTCGACCCGCGTTTGCGCGTCGAGGGAAAGGCCCATTGATGAACAACGCCTTGAGTCGATTTTTTGATGGCGATGTCTGGCATTCGTTCCGCTCGTCGCCGGTTGCGATCATGGCGGCCGTCATCGCGCTGGTGTGCATCTTCTGCGCTGGATTTGCGGACTGGGTCGCGCCGCACAACCCGTTTGATCTGGCCTCGCTGGAGTTGTCCGACTCCCGCCTGCCACCTGCCTGGATGGATGGGGGCACTCGCAAGTACATGCTTGGCACCGACGACCAGGGGCGCGACATCCTGTCTGCGCTGATGTATGGCGCGCGCATCTCGCTGTTCGTCGGTCTGGCCTCGGTCGTGCTGTCGATGGTGATTGGCGTTGGGCTGGGCCTGCTTTCTGGCTTTGTTGGCGGCAAGGTCGATGCCTTCATCATGCGGGTGTGCGACGTGATGCTGTCGTTTCCGTCGATCCTGATCGCTCTGTTGATCGATGGTGTCGGTCGGGCGATGTTCCCCAACGCGCACGACACGCTGGCATTTTTGGTGCTCATCCTGGCGATCTCGCTGACCGGATGGGTGCAGTACGCACGCACTGTGCGCGGCTCGACCATGGTCGAGCGCAACAAGGAATATGTGCAGGCCGCGCGGGTGATCGGCGTCAAGCCCAGCCGCATCATGTGGAAGCATGTGTTGCCGAATGTGCTGGGGCCGGTGCTGGTGCTGGCCACCATCCAGGTGGCGGCGGCCATCATCACCGAGGCGACCCTGTCGTTCCTGGGTGTCGGGGTGCCGCCGACCAGCCCGTCGCTGGGTACCTTGATCCGGGTGGGCAACGACTTTTTGTTCTCCGGCGAATGGTGGATCACGATCTGGCCGGGTGCCATGCTGGTGCTGATCGCACTGAGCGTGAACCTGCTCGGTGACTGGCTGCGGGACGCTTTGAATCCCCGTCTTCGTTAATTTCTCAGCCGACGTATGACGACACCTCTGCTCGAAGTCCGCAACCTCAAGGTCGAATTCCCGACCCGCCGCGGCACCCTGCTGGCGCTGGACGATATTTCCTTTGACATTGCGCCGGGTGAAATCCTCGGCGTGGTCGGTGAATCCGGCGCCGGCAAGTCCTTGACCGGCGCGGCCATCATCGGCCTGCTCGACCCGCCGGGTCGGATCGCCAGCGGCGAGATCCTGCTGGAAGGCCGCCGCATCGACAACCTGCCTTACGAGCAAATGCGCAAGATCCGCGGTCGTCAAATTGGCGCGATCTTTCAAGACCCGCTGACCTCGCTGAACCCGCTCTACACCGTCGGCCGTCAGTTGATCGAAACGATCACCACCCACCTGCCTTTGAATCAAGCCCAGGCCAGAACGCGGGCGATTGAGTTGCTGGAGCAGACCGGCATTCCCGCTGCTGCGCAGCGCATCGACCAATTCCCGCATCAGTTCTCTGGCGGCATGCGCCAACGGGTGGTGATCGCCCTGGCCCTTGCTGCCTCGCCGAAGCTGATCGTGGCCGACGAGCCGACCACAGCGCTCGATGTATCGATCCAGGCGCAGATCATTTCGCTGCTGAAATCGATCTGCAAGGAGCAGGGCGCCGCCGTGATGCTGGTGACGCACGACATGGGCGTGATCGCCGAGACCTGCGACCGGGTGGCCGTGCTTTACGCTGGCCGCATCGCCGAGATCGGCCCGGTTGCCGAGGTCATCCATCGCCCGGCCCACCCCTACACCGCCGGGCTGATGGGCTCGATCCCGGCAATGGACGAAGACCGGGAGCGGCTCTTGCAGATTGATGGTTCCATGCCGCGTTTGAATGCGATCCCGAGGGGCTGTGCCTACAACCCGCGCTGCCCGCAGGTGTTTGAGCGCTGCCGGGTTGATCGACCGGATCTGGCGCCAGTTGGGCTAACCCGGGCAGCTTGCTGGCTGCACCGCGAGGTGACGGCATGACCACCACACCGCTGGTTGAAGTTCGCGACCTTGCAAAGACCTTTGATGTCTCTCCGCCTTGGTTGAACCGGGTCGTCGAGCGCAAACCCAAGCTTTTTGTCCACGCGGTGGACGGCATCAGCTTTGCCATACAGCGCGGCAAGACCCTGGCCCTGGTCGGTGAATCGGGCTGCGGCAAGAGCACGGTGGCGCGGTTGCTGGTGGGCCTGTACCCGCCGACGGCCGGCTCGGTCAGTTTTGACGGCGTGGATACGGCCCAGACCTTGGCCGGCTCTGGTGCCCTGGCGCTGCGCCGCCGCATGCAGATGATTTTCCAGGATCCCTATGCCTCGCTGAACCCGCGCTGGAAGGTGCTGGACATCGTCGGTGAGGCGCTGCGCGAGCACGGGCTGATCTCGAACGCCGATGAGCTTAAACAGCGGGTCGGTGACTTGCTGCAATCAGTGGGCTTGGTGGCCGCGGACCGCGACAAGTTCCCGCACCAGTTTTCCGGCGGCCAGCGCCAGCGCATCTCGATTGCCCGGGCCTTGGCGACCGAACCGGAGTTTCTGGTCTGCGACGAACCGACCTCGGCGCTGGACGTGTCGGTGCAGGCCCAGGTGCTCAACATCATGAAGGACTTGCAGCGCTCGCGCGGGCTGACTTATCTGTTCATCTCGCACAACCTGGCGGTGGTCCGCCATGTGGCCGATCAGGTGGGCGTGATGTATCTGGGTCGGCTGGTTGAGTTGGCGGACAAGGCCGATCTGTTTGCACGGCCTCGCCACCCGTATACCCGCATGCTGCTGGATGCGATCCCGGATATTCATATGTCGGGCCGGGCCCGTACGCCGGTGCAGGGCGAAGTGCCCAATCCGCTGAATCCACCCGCTGGCTGCAGCTTCCATCCGCGCTGCCCGCTGGCCAATGAGCGATGCAAGGTCGAGCGGCCGGCGCTTCAGCAGTTTCAGGGCATCCAGGTGGCCTGCCACGCCGTCATCGAAGGCCGCGCCTAGCGAGACTCAAGGAGCCGAAGCAGCCTTGCTTGGCGGCTTGGGTGCTGTCAACGGCCCTTTTTGTCCGCAACCGGCCAGCAAGACCACGCTCAGGGCGACGACCAAGGCCACGCCTACACTTCGGTTCTGTTTCATCATTACGGAAGTTTATCGCCCATGCCAGCCGCCCCTGCCGCCACATTTTTGTCCGACGCCGATTACCGCACCAAGGCCCACGCGATGCTGGATGGCGTCGAGGCGCAGGTGGATGCCTGGCTCGATGCTGATTTGGTCGATATCGACAGCCACCGCACCGGCGGCCTGCTGGAACTGAGCTTCCCGAACGGCAGCAAGATCATTCTGAATACCCAGCCGCCGCTGCAAGAGATTTGGCTGGCGGCAAAGGCGGGTGGCTACCACTTCCGCTTTGTAGACGGCCTGTGGCTGGACACCCGCGATGGGACTGAGTTCCTTGCCCTGCTGTCGACCAATGCCAGTGCGCAGGCCGGCAGCACGCTTGAATTCAGCGCTTGAACAAATCGAGAATGCTCTTCTTCTCGTCCTCGGAGGCTGAGTGCGGCACGCTCGCATCGTCATTGCTCAAGGCCTTGACGCCCGAGTTGCCGGTGTATTCGTCGTAATACCACTCGCCGTTGAGATTGACGATGCCTTCTGGCGCGGCGGGCTCTGACACCGCCACGCCGCGCAGCGCATAAGCCATGTATTCGATCCAGACCGGCAACGCCAGTCCGCCGCCGGTCTCCCGGTCGCCCAATTTCTTGGGCTGGTCATAGCCGATCCAGACCACCGCCACGACTTCTTTTTGATAGCCCGCGAACCAGGCATCCAGCGAGTCATTGGTGGTGCCGGTCTTGCCGTAGATGTCCGGACGTTTAAGTTGCGCTTGTGCCTTGGCCGCCGTGCCGCTGCGGGTCACTTCTTGCAACAGGCTGGTCATCAAAAAGGCGTTGCGCGCCTCGATCACACGGGCTTCTTCGCCGGCGTCGGCGGTCGGAGCTTCATACAAAACCCGACCCATGTTGTCGGTCAGCTTGGCGATCAACTGCGGCAGCACCCGGTGGCCGCCGTTCGCAAAAACCGCATAGCCCTGTGCCATCTGCATCGGCGTGACCGAGCCAGCGCCCAGCGCCATCGTCAAATAGGCGGGGTGTTTGTCGGCCTCGAAGCCAAAACGGGTGATCCACTGTTGCGCGTATCCAACGCCCACGGCTTGCAGGACGCGGATCGACACCATGTTTTTCGACTTGGCCAAAGCCTTGCGCAGCGGCAGCGGGCCGTCGAACGTGCCGTCGTAGTTTTTCGGCTCCCAGGGCTGGCTGCCGGTGCGACCCGCATCAAAAAACAGCGGCGCGTCGTTGACGACCGTGCTGGGCGTGAAGCCTTTTTCAAGTGCCGCTGAATAGATGAACGGCTTGAAGCTGGAGCCCGGCTGCCGCCATGCCTGGGTCACGTGGTTGAACTTGTTCTTGGCGTAATCAAAGCCGCCCACCAGGGCACGCAAGCGGCCAGTGCGAGGATCCATCGCCACAAAGGCACCTTCGACCTCGGGCAATTGTGTGATCGTCCAATCGCCCTTGATGCCCTTCACGACGCGGATGATGGCGCCGCGACGGATGCGCGTCTTGGGGTTGCCGCGCTCGGCCAAGCCTGAGGCAACCGGCTTCAGTCCGTCCCCACTGATCGTTACCGCCTCGCCGTTTTGCAGCGCGGCGACGACCTTCTTCGGATCAGCTTCGAGCACCACCGCCGCGAGTAATTCGTCATTGGCTGGGTGATCGGCCAGCGCTTCGGCGACGCGCGCATCCACCTCCTTGGTTTCGCCCGGCAAATCAGCATAGGCCTCGGGGCCGCGGTACACCTGCCGCCGCTCATAGTCCAGAATGCCACGGCGCAGCGCTCGGTAGGCAGCGTTCTGCTCGTCCGCCCGCACCGTCAAATAGACGTTCAAGCCGCGCGTGTAAGCGTCGTCGCCGTACTGGCTGAAGATCAACTGCCGCGCTGCCTCCGCCACAAATTCCGCATGCGGCAGGTTCTCGTTGACCTGCCGGTAGCGCAGGGTCTCGGCTTTGGCCTGATCGCGCTGCGCCTCATTGATGTAGCCGTTATCGAGCATCCGTTCAATGATGTACTGCTGGCGGATATTGGCCCGGCGCGGGTTGTTGATCGGGTTGTAAGAAGACGGCGCCTTGGGCAGTCCGGCCAGCATCGCAGCCTCGGCAATCGAGATGTCCTTCAGCGGCTTGCCGAAATACACCTCGCTGGCTGAGGCGAAGCCATAGGCCCGGTGGCCGAGAAAGATCTGGTTCATGTAGATCTCGAGAATCTGATCCTTGCTCAGCGCGTGTTCGATCTTCAACGCCAGCAAGATCTCGTAAATCTTGCGCGTCAGCGTCTTCTCGGTCGACAGGTAAAAGTTGCGCGCTACCTGCATCGTGATGGTCGACGCGCCCTGGCTGCGCGACTCACCCACATTGGCCAAGCCCGCCCGGATCACGCCCAGGTAATCGACGCCGCCATGCTGATAAAAGCGCGCATCTTCGATGGCCAGCACGGCGTCCTGCATCACCTTAGGGATCTCTTTGATCGGCAGGTAATAGCGCCGCTCCTCACCAAACTCGCCCAGCAACTGACCGTCGCTCGACATCACCCGCATTGGCAGTTTGGGCCGATAGTCAGTGAGCCCACCGATGTCGGGCAGCTTTGGATATGCCATGGCCAATGCCATCGCCACCAGCAACAGCACACAAAGCGTGCCCGCCAGCGTTAGGCCCAAAAGCCAGCCTAGGCTTCGCCCCATCAAGGTCAAGGCGGGGCTGCCAGCGCGGGCGGTGGCGGCAGCTTGTTCATGCGCTGAGCGCTGAGTGGTCTTTTTCTGGGCGTCGCTCATGGGGCTCCGAATCGATACCTTGATTATAGAAAGAGCGAGTGCTGCCCCAAGAAACGTCGTAAATGCGTTGTTTGCGCGGTCAATTCCGGGCGCTGAAGGTGTGCCGCCCGTGTATGGTACGCAACGTGGCGTTACCAGCGGTGGCTTCGATTCCTTGGGAAGTCAACGGCTTTGCTGCTAGCATTCAAGTAACTTATTAATAGTCTGGCGACGAAAAACGCGCCTGGGGTTCACGTCATGGGAATACTTGACGTACTGATGGGTCGCAAGCATCCGCCCATGATTGGCTTGGATATCAGTTCTTCTAGCGTCAAGCTGGTCGAGCTGAGTCAAAGTAAAAATGGCGATTTGGTGTTGGAGCGCTTCGCGACCGAGTCCTTTGAAAAGGGCTGGATTACTGACGGCCAAATCGAGAAATTCGATGAGGTAGCGGACGCCGTGCGCCGGGTTGTTGCACGCAGCGGTAGCAAAACTCGAGATGCCGTCTTGGCGATGCCGCAATCTGCCGTCATCACCAAGAAAATCATGCTGCCTGCCGGCTTGCGAGATGAAGAACTCGAGTTGCAGGTCGAGGCTGAAGCGAATCAATACATTCCATTTTCCCTGGATGAAGTGAGCCTTGATTTCTGCGTGATTGGACCGAGCCCGACTTCTGTGGGCGATGTCGAAGTGCTGATTGCCGCTTCCCGGAAAGACCGTGTGCAAGACCGCCAGGGTCTGGCGGAGGCAGCCGGTCTGCGCCCCGTGATCTTGGATGTGGAATCCCACGCTTCAAGGATGGCAATGGGGCGTTTGATCGCCAATCTGCCCAGCGCTGGCAAAGATGCATTGGTGGCGTTGTTTGAAATCGGGGCCGACACGACCAGCTTGAAAGTGTTGCGCGATGATGAAATGCTTTACGACCGTGACCAAGCGTTCGGCGGATCGCAGCTCACCCAGAATATTTCGCGTCAATACGGGTTTTCATTTGAAGAGGCGGAGCAGAAAAAGCTCGCCAACGAGTTGCCTGACGATTACGAGGCCGGTGTCCTGAACCCTTTTGTAGACAGCTTGTCGCAAGAAATCGGACGTGCTCTACAGTATTTCTTCACCAGCACACCGCATCACAAAGTGCACTATGTGATGTTGGCTGGCGGCACCGCAACCTTGCCGGGCCTTAAAGAACGCGTCACCGATCTGACTGGTTTTGCCTGCATGGTGGTCAATCCGTTTGAAAATATGACCCTCGGTGCGGCGGTGCGAGAGCAGAAACTTCGCCGTGAGGCGCCTGCCTATTTGACGGCCTGTGGTTTGGCGATGCGGAGATTTTTCCAGTGATTCTGATCAATCTACTGCCGTACCGCGAAGAAAAGCGCAAGCGGCGAAAAACGGCGTTTTTTGTGGGCTTGGGAGGCGCTGCTTTGGTGGGTGCCCTGTTGATCGTGTCGGCTTACTTGCTGCTTGGATATCTGACCGCCGAGCAACAACGGCGAAATCAATATTTGAGCAGCGAGATCTCGAGGCTTGATACGCAGATCAAAGATATTGCCAACCTGCGTGCTGAAATTGAGGCCTTGAAGTCGCGCCAACGCGCAGTTGAAGATTTGCAGACCGATCGCAACACCCCGGTGCAATTGCTCAATGAATTGGCGCGTTACGTCCCCGAAGGTATTTATCTGACAGGTATACGGCAGGCGGAAAAGGTTGTGACGATCAGCGGAATTGCGCAAACCAACGAGCGGGTTTCTGAGTTTTTGCGCAATGCCTCACGCAACTCCGAATGGCTAGAGCGACCTGAGTTGGTCGAAATCAAGATAGCCAATGTCAGCACCAACAGCCGAGATCAAAAGCGCTTGCTCGATTTTTCACTGCGCGTGTCGATCAAGGCGCCGGCACGTGACGCTGCTGCTGCTGCAGCAGCGGCCTCGGCCGCGTCTTCAGCTGCCAAAAAAACTTGACTTGAGACGGCCCAATTCTTATGGCGACCAAGCCTTTAGCGATTAAATTTGACATCAACGCCTGGTTTGAAGGGGTGGTTGAACAGTTTCGTGGTCTCAACCCGAAAGAGCCAGGCCAGTGGCCGTTGTTGCCGAAAATAGCATCATTTTTGGCGGTGATGACGGTCACGGTGGTACTTGGTTGGGTTTTTCTGCTGTCGGACGTGCAAGCTGGTCTTGACCTTGAGGTTGGTCGCGAACCCAATTTGAAGCAGGATTACCAGTCCAAACTTGCGCAGGCCGTTAACTTGCCGGAGTTGCGCAAGCAAAAGAGCCAAGTTGAAGAGTATGTGACGCAGCTTGAAAAGCAATTGCCCGGCAAAGCCGAAATGGATGCATTGCTGTCAGATATCAGCCAAGCGGGAGTTGGCCGCGGTCTGTTGTTTGAATTGTTCCGCCCCGGCCAAGAGTCGGTGAAGGATTATTATGCTGAGTTGCCAATCGCACTGCGGGTAACCGGCCGATATCACGATATCGGGGCGTTCGCCGCCGATATTTCCAATCTTTCTCGCATCGTGACTTTGCACAATTTGGTGGTCGTCGCACCGACGGGCAAGGATCTAGGTGGCAGCCTGAGCATGGAAGCCACGGCCCGCACTTACCGTTATCTTGACGCGGTTGAAGTTGCCGAGCAGAAAAAGACGTTGGCCAAAGCCGCTGCAGGGGCCAAGAAATGAGCCTCATACGCCAAGGTTCGGCTTCGCTGATGGTGTTCACTGCAGTGATGTTGCTCGGCGGATGCTCGGCTGACATCGACGAATTGCGACAGTGGATGGAAACGCAGCGCCGTGAGACCCGTGCCACGATCGCACCCCTGGTGCCGCCGAAGAAATTTTTGCCCCAGCCCTATGAAGCGGCCGTCGGCGTCGATCCGTTCAGCGTGCAGAAACTGAGCGTCGCCGTCAAACAAGAGGCTTCGCAGCCGAATTCGTTGTTGTCCGCCGAAATGGGCCGTCGCCGCGAACCTTTGGAGGCCTATCCGCTGGACAGCATGGCCATGGTCGGCAGCCTAACGCGCCAAACAAAGCGGTACGCCTTGTTGAAGGTGGACAACCTGCTTTATCAGGTTAAGGGCGGAGACTATCTCGGCCAGAATTTTGGTCGGGTGATGAAGATCAGCGAAACCGACATCACTCTGCGCGAGGTCGTCCAAGACGCCGCCGGGGAATGGGTCGAACGCTCCAGTACCCTCCAGCTTCAGGAGAAGGGTCGATGAAAACAATGCAGGAGATTTGCCGGATGACTCAATGGCGCGTGTGGTGTTTGGCCCTGGGGCTGGCAATTGGGGTCGTGCCAGCAATGGCACAGACGACGATCCGCTCAATCAGCAGCGCGCAGCAAGCGGGCGTGGAGGTCGTTCGTATCGAGTTGTCACAGCCGCTTGCGGCCGTGCCAAACGGGTTCACGGTTCAAACGCCGCCGCGCATCGCGATCGACCTCCCCGGCGTGATGAACGGCATTGGCAGGTCTTTGGTCGAAATCAACCAAGGCAATATGCGCTCGGCCAATGTGGCGCAAACGGATGAGCGCACGCGGGTGGTGTTGAACTTGCGTCAGGCCTCGAGTTATCGGGCCGAGCTGCAAGGCAATGCACTGCTTATCGTGTTGGATTCGGCGCCGGCCGCGCCCGCCGTTGTGGCCGGTGCAGTGCCTGCGCCGGTGCATTTTGCGCAAAGCCTGAACGCCGCGCCGCAAGCGCTGCGCGATATCGACTTCCGCCGCGGCCAGGACGGCGCTGGCCGCATCATCGTGAATTTGCCGAGCAACCAAGTCGGCGTCGATATCCAGCAACAAGGGCAGAACCTGATCGTCGAGTTCCTGCGCTCCAGTCTGCCCGACAATTTACGCCGCAAGCTCGACGTTGCCGACTTCGGCAGCCCGGTACAGACGATTGCCACGACCCAGGTTGGCGACCGCGTGCGCATGATTGTCGAGCCCAAGGGCAATTGGGAGCACAGCGCTTACCAAAGCGACAACCAATTCGTGCTCGAAGTTCGGCCTCAGAAAGTCGATCCGAACAAGCTGACCCAGGGCCCAGGTTATGCGGGCGACAAACTGAGCCTGAATTTCCAGAACATCGAGGTGCGCGCGCTGCTGCAGGTGATCGCCGACTTCACCAACTTCAATGTGGTGACCAGCGACACGGTGACCGGCAATGTGACCTTGCGACTCAAGGATGTGCCTTGGGATCAGGCACTCGACATCATCATGCAGGCCAAGGGTTTGGGGCTGCGCAAGTCGGGCAATGTGCTTTGGATTGCGCCCAAGGACGAGTTGGCCGCAAAGGAAAAACTGGATCTTGAGAACAAAGCCCAGATCGCCCAGCTGGAGCCGGTGCGCACGCAGTCCTTCCAACTCAACTACACCAAGGCTGAAGAAGTGGCCAAGGGTTTGAGTGGACAGAACGCGGGGCAGGGCGGTGGAGGCGGTGGCGGTAGTGGTGGTGGCAGCAGCAACAGCAGCCGCATCTTGAGTCCGCGCGGCAGCGTCATTTACGAAACCCGCACCAACCAACTTTTCGTCTCGGACATTCCGTCCAAGCTCGAAGAGATCCAGGCCATGATCGCCAAGATCGACATCGCCGTGCGTCAGGTGCTGATCGAAGCCCGTATTGTCGAAGCGGATGACAAATTCGGTCGTTCGCTGGGCGTGAAGCTCGGCACGCAGGATTTGCGTGGCGTCAACGGTGGTATCCCCGGCTACAACGTTGGCGGCAGCAACTATGCGACGTTTGGCGGCAATTACAACGGTGTCGGTTATCAAACCAATCAGGGCGTCGCAGCCAATTACAGCAACAGCCAGTTCGTCAACTTGCCGGCCAATGTGTCCTCCGACAGTTTTGGCGGCTCAAACGCTGCGTCGTTTGCACTTTCGCTGTTCAGTGCGACGGCCAACCGATTCTTGAATCTGGAACTGTCGGCGCTCGAAGCCGACGGCAAAGGCAAGATCGTCTCCAGCCCGCGCGTGATCACGGCCGACCAGGTCAAGGCGCTGATCGAGCAGGGTGAAGAGTTGCCCTATCAAGTCGCCACGGCCAGCGGTGCCACGTCGATTCAGTTCCGCAAGGCCAACCTCAAGCTCGAAGTGACGCCGCAGATCACGCCCGAAGGCAATGTGATCTTGAATGTGGACATCAACAAGGACAGCCGCGGCACATTGACGCCGCAGGGCTACGCCATCAACACCAAACACGTGCAGACGCAGGTCTTGGTGGAGAACGGTGGCACGGTGGTCATCGGCGGCATCTTCACGCAAGACGAGCGGGAAGACATTTCCAAAGTGCCCTTGCTGGGCGATGTGCCCATCCTCGGCAATCTCTTCAAGAACAAAGCGCGCACCTCTATCAAGACCGAGCTGCTGATCTTCCTGACCCCCAAGGTGGTCAGTGATCGCTCGACGGTGCGTTAAGGAAATCGCCACGTGAATTTGATATCGACGTTGGCACTGCAGGAGTTTGTGGACATGAGTAACTTGGTTCGATTTGGCCGCCGTTGCGCGCTCGCCGTAGCTGGCTTCGCGCTCGCCGGGCTGATGACCGCCTGCGGTGGTGGTGGAGCGAGTTCAGGCACGCCAGTGCTGGGTGGTGGTACGGGTGGTGGCACAGGCGGCGGCACGCCCGCAACCACGGCTTCAGACCTGGCTGTTGTTGCTGACAAGACGACGGTGCCGAATTCGGG
>JBBQKT010000041.1:0-15258 GCA_038327205.1 Burkholderiales bacterium
GGCCGGTTCCCCTGCTGGCGTGGAACGCAAACCAAGGCCGGGCGCTGTCACGTCCCACACGAAAGCCTGCGCCTTATCGGCCGGGCACTTGAACCCAGCAACCCGTCCAGCCGTGAAAACAATCTTTGCCATGCCGCCCCCTCTGAGCTCTTACATCGCCAGGATGTAACGGCGGATGTAAGAGACTTTTCCGAATAGAACCCTGTTTAAATCAACAAAGCAGCGGTCTGCACACCTGGAAAAATCCGCTTAACTTGTTGATTTGTATTGATTCTAAGGGGGTCAATCAACACAGGCGAATTATTTGTTCCCGTCATTCGTAATGAGAAGGTCGGGTGTTCGATTCATCTCTCCGGCACCAATAGATTCAGCAGCAAAGCCCAGCGATTGCCTAAACAGCACGGTTGGGCTTTGTTGTTTCTGGGAGGGCGGCGCTTTTCGAAAAGCAAAAGCATGATCGGCAATGCCGAGCGAGCTTGCGTCAAATGCACGTGAAAGCCCGCTGTGCTGCCTGACGGGACAGCGCGAGACGAAAACGGCAGATCCGCAACATGCGGACGTGAATTTGGCGCACGCAGGGGCAACTGCGCATTGCCACCCGACCGGTGCTGCGCCTAGAGTCCGGCGGTCACTGCAGCCGAGGCCCGCCATGTCCAACCAAGCGTCCACGCCACCCACCTTGCCGGCCGACGTGCCGCGCCTGCTCTACCTGATCCGCCTGCTGTGGCTGTGCTTTTTTCCGGTTTTCACGGTGCTGGCGGGCGTGGCGTTTCTGCTGACGGTGGAGCAAGCGCGCGAGGCGATGTTGTCGCTCGACAGCGGCAGCTTCGCGCAGACGCAGGTGTTGAGCCTGCTGGCGGCCCTGCTGTTCTGGGTCTTCCTCGCCTGGTACACCTGCCGGCTGCTGCTGGATCGGCGCTTCGTGCCCGACACCCTGGGCAATTGCACCCATCCAGGCTTCAGCCTGGGGCTGCAAAAGTGGCTGCCCCGGCTGTTGATCTTGGGCGGCGGGTTGCCCATCGCCGCGTTCTTCATCAAGCGCAGCGAGTTGCGGATGGTGGGGGTGGCGCTGGCCGCCTTGACGCTCGCCTTCTTCGCCTTTGCCGTGCTGCGGCGCACCCTGCTGCTGAAGCTGGGGATCGAATCTAGGCTGGCGCGTTGGCTAGTGCTGGACGGGCGGCGCAGCGCGATCCAGAACTTTGCCAAGGTCGATGCGCTGCCGCAGCTGTCGATCGCGGTGCTGGGCGTGTGCCTGCTGCTGAGTTGGGCGCTGATGGCCGTCATCGTTTTGCAGGACGAATACGCGGCGCGCTGGCTGGGCTCGGCCGCTCTGGTGTTGTTCGCGCTGGGGGCCTGGACCTTGTTTGGCGGCATCGTGTTGACCTATCTGCCCAAGACGCGCGGTTGGCTGGTGCTGACCTGGCTGCCGCTGCCGCTGTGGCTTGGGTTTTCGGCCCTCAACGAAAACCATCCGGTCGCGTCAGGTGGCGACAAAGCCGCCATCAACGCGCCCCGCCCTGCCGCCGATGAACGATTTACCGCCTGGCTGAAGGCAAGACCTGAACCCGACAGCGCCAACAAGGCGCCGGTGATTCTGGTCGCCGTGGCGGGCGGCGCTTCGCGGGCCGCGTACTGGGGCAGCACCGCCCTGGCCTTGCTCGAAACCAACCCCGTCCACGGCCGCTCCAGCGGCTTTGCCGACCGGGTGTTTGCCATCAGCGGCACCTCGGGCGGCGCGCTGGCCGCCGCCAGCTTTGTGGCGGCACTCGATGCCAGAACGCACGCTGCCCGACCCAACAGCTGCGATCTGCCGACCCTGACGCGCGACTTCACCGGCCGCGATCATCTGGCCACCGCCGTCGCCTACATGCTGTTCCCCGACCTGGTGCAGCGATTTTTGCCCGTCGCCATCGACCGGCTCGACCGCTCGCGTGCGCTGGAGCAGGTGTGGACGCGTGACTGGCAGGACGCAGTGCGCAACATCTGTGCACCCAACGGCGCCATCGACAACCCGTTCAGCGCCCCCTTCACCGCCCTGCAAGCGCGCGCCACGGCCGAGCATCCGCTTCCCCTGCTGGCCTTGAACAGCACCGCCCTGGGCCGGGGCCAGCGCATCTACCAGGCCGACTACCGGCTGCCCAGCGGTGGCGGCATTGACCTGCTGGGTGACGACCCGACTTTGGCCGTGTCCCAGCTCACCCTGGCGCAGGCGGTGCACAACAGCGCCCGCTTCCCCTACATCAGCCCGGCCGGCGTGGTGAAGAACCCGCAAGGCAAGGTCTGGGATCGGCTGGGCGACGGCGGCTATATCGAAGCCAGTGGCACGCTGGCGCTGCTGGATTTACTCGGTGAGTTGCGTGCGCAAGGGCTGCTGGAAGGCGTGCCGCTGAGGCTGGTGCTGCTGGGCAATGCGCCGTCGAAGCTCAGCGATTGGCTGTGCGTCGCTGATGACAAAGTGACGGGCAAAGAGACCGGCAAAAACAACCCGGAGCCGCATGACCAACGGCGCGCTCTGCCCCACCCGATGGCGCAGGCCGAACTGCTCGCGCCAGCCGTCGGCATGCTTGAAACCAACAGCGCCCGTGCGCTCACGTCCACGCTGGAACTCATCAAGCAGGTGGGCGGCTGCCAGCATGTGGCCGAGCTGCGCCTGCCCTACCGCGCTGACCTGGCCGCGCCGTCGATGAACTGGATGCTCAACGCCGCGTCACGCAAGCAGATCGACGAGGCGCTGGGCGGCCTGGCCCTGCCGTCCGACCCCGAGGCCGAGGCGGCACAGCAGCAGTTGCAGCAGCAGATGGGCCTGGCGCGGGCGTGGCTGACAAAGCCACCCCTCGCCAAGCCGTGAACCTACTTGGCCTTGGCTGATTCCAGCCCGCGCCGCTTCAGCAGCGGCGCGATGTCGGGCTCATGCCCCACCACGCTGCGGAACAGCACCATCGCGTCCTGGCTGCCGCCCTGCGACAGCAGCTTGGCGCGGAAGGCATCGCCGTTGGCCCGCTTCAGACCGCCGTTGGCCTTGAACCAGTTGACGGTGTTCGAGTCCAGCACCTCGGACCAGATGTAGGCGTAATAGCCCGCCGCATAGCCGCCCATGATGTGGCTGAAATAAGGGGTGCGGTAACGCGGCGGCACGGCGGCGAAGTCAAAGCCCTCTTCCTTCAGCACACGGGCCTCGAACGCCATCACGTCGTCCGCTGCCGGCACTTGGGCGGCGCTCAACTGATGCCAGCGCTGGTCGAGCACCGCCGCGCTCAGGTACTCGGTCGTCAGGAAGCCCTGGTTGAAGCGTTTGGCGGCGGCCACCTTGTCGAGCAGGGCGCGCGGCATCGGCTTGCCGGTTTGGTAATGCTTGGCGTAGTTGCCCAGGATGCTGGGCCAATCGGCCCACATTTCGTTGACCTGGGACGGGTATTCGACAAAGTCGCGCGGCACGCTGGTGCCGGCAAAGCTCGGGTAGGCCACGTTGGAGAACATGCCGTGCAGCGCATGGCCGAACTCATGGAACAGCGTGTTCACCTCATCCCAGGTCAGCAAGGTGGGCTGGCCATCGGCGGGCTTGGGGATGTTCAGATGATTGGCGATGACGGGCATCTGTTCCAGCAAGCTGCTCTGCGACACATAAGCATTGGCCCAGGCACCGCCGCGCTTGGACGGGCGGGCATACATGTCGGCAATGAAGATGGCGAGCTGGGTGCCATCAGCGTTGAACACGTCGTAAACAGTCACGTCGGGGTTGTAGACCGGCAGGTCGGTGCGCTGCTTGAAGCGCAACCCGTAAAGCTCGCCGGCGGCATAGAACACGCCGTTCTCCAGGACGTTCTTCAATTCCAGATAGGGCTTCAGCTGCGCCTCGTCAAAGCCGTATTGGCTCGCGCGCACCCGCTCGCTGTAGAACGCCCAATCCCAGGCGGCGAGCTTGAAGCTGGGCTGCTTTTTGGACTTCTGCTCCTTGTCGATCAGCGCTTGCAGCAGCACGCCTTCGCGGCGTGCGCTGGCCACAGCGGCGGGGGCCAGGCGGTGCAGAAGGGTTTTGACGGCATCGGCAGATTTAGCGGTTTCGTCCTTCAGCACAAAGTCGGCATGGGTGGCAAAGCCCAGCAACTGGGCCCGCTCGGCGCGCAAGGTCGCGGTGCGGGCCACGAGGCCGCGGGTGTCAAAGCCATTGCCCCGGCTGTTGCGGCCGACCGAGGCGTTGTAGATGCGCTCGCGCAGCGCGCGGTTTTGCAATTGCTTGAGCACCGGCTGGCCGCTGGTGTTGAGCAAGGCAATCACGTATTTGCCGTCCAGCTTGCGCAGCGCAGCGGCTGCCGCAGCGCCGGCAATCTGCTCGGGCGTCAGCCCGGCCAGATCGGCTGCCGTGTCCACCACCACGGCCGAGTCATTCACCTCGCTCAGCACATTGCGGTTGAAGCTGGCGCTCAGGCTGGCCAGCTCGGCATTGATCGCCCGCATGCGGGTCTTGTCGGCCTCGTTCAGCTGCGCCCCGGCGCGCACGAAGTTGCGCTGATAGCGCTCGATCAGGCGCACGCTGGGCGCATCCAGGCCCAGGGTGGTGCGGGCTT
Source organism: Burkholderiales bacterium (assembly GCA_038327205.1). GTDB lineage: Bacteria > Pseudomonadota > Gammaproteobacteria > Burkholderiales > Burkholderiaceae_C > Paucibacter_A. Next base: position 4,566 of record JBBQKT010000041.1, read on the forward strand.
GGAAGAGCGCATCGATGCGGGCGTAGAGCTTGGGGTTGAGCGAAATGGCGTCACGGTGCGCCGCCAGCTTGGTGGCGTAATCGCCTTGCAGCTTTTGGCGGGCCGGGTTGGTATCGGCGCCGATCAGGCTGAACAGGACAGTGGCTGCGCGCGCCAGGGTCCGGCCCGATTTTTCCATCGCAACGATGGTGTTGTCGAAGCTGGCGGCGGCCGGGTTGTCGGCAATCGCCGCCACCTCAAGCAGTTGCTGCGCCATGCCTTGGTCGAGCGCGGGGGCGAAGTCGCTGTCCTGGATCTTGTCGAACGGCGGGTAGTGCAGGGGCAGCGGGCTGGGCGACAGCAATGGGTTCACCGCCACCGCGGACGGCGCCTGAGCTGAGACGGGCAGAGCCAACATGATGGCCAGGGCAAGCACGGACAATTTCATGGACAACCTTGTGATGGACAGAATCAAGCCGGCCAGCGTAGCGGATGTGCGTCAGGCTGCCATTCGTCAGGGTGCTGCCGCCTAAACTGAGCCGATGCGATTCCCTTCATTTTTTCTGCCGCTGCTGCTGTCCATCAGCACACTCGCCGCCACAGCCGCCCCCAAGACGCTCAACGTCTGTACCGAGGCCAGCCCCGAGGGCTTCGACTATTCATTGTTTTATGCCAACTCCACGGCCGATGCTTCGTCGGAGCCGCTCTACAACCGGCTGCTTGAATTCGAGCCCGGCAGCACCCGGCTGATACCCGCGCTGGCCGAGCGCTGGGACATCAGCGCCGATGGCCGCACTTACACCCTGCATCTGCGGCCTGGGGTGAAGTTCCACACCACGCCTTGGTTCACGCCCACGCGCACCCTCAACGCCGACGATGTGGTCTTCAGCATCAAGCGCCAGATCGACCCGAAGAACCCCTGGTTCGCCGAGGCCCGGCAGGGTTGGTATTACGCCAGCGCCATGGGGCTCGCCAAGCTCGTCAGTGCCGTCAGCCGGGTCGATGCGCTGACGGTGCGGATCGAGCTGAGCCGGGCCGAAGCGCCGTTTCTGGCGGATCTGGCGATGGGTTTCCTGAGCATTCTGTCGGCCGAGTACGCGGACAAATTGCGCGCCGCTGGTGCCATGCAGCAGATGAGCAGCCAGCCCGTCGGCACCGGCCCCTTTGTCTTTCGCAGCTATACCAAGGACGCCCTGGTGCGCTACGACGCGAATCCCGATTACTTTCGCGGCCGGGTCAAGCTCGACCGCCTGCTGTTCTCGATCACCTCGGACGGGGCGACGCGCTTGCAGCGGCTGAAGGCCGGCGAATGCGATGTCAGCCTCTACCCCTCGCCGCAGGAATGGGCGGGCCTGCGCGCCAACCCCAAGCTCAACTTGCTGACCGGCAGCCCGCTCAACACCGCCTACATCGAGCTGAACGGCGAGCACCGGCCACTCAACGACAAACGCGTGCGCCAGGCGCTGAACCTCGCCACCGACAAGCAGGCGCTGATCCGCGCCGTCTACAACAATGCGGCCGAGTCCGCTGCCAACCCGTTTCCGCCGGCCCAGTGGGGCTATGACGACACCGCCCGGCCCTACCCGCTTGACCTGCCCAAAGCGCGGGCGCTGCTGGCCGAAGCGGGTGTGCCGAACGGCTTTGCGATCAAGCTTTGGGTGCGCGCGGGCGGCGGCGGGGGCAACCCCAACCCCAAGGCCACGGCCGAGCTGCTGCAAGCCGATTGGGCCAGGATCGGTGTCAAACTGACCATCGTCACCTTGGAATGGGGCGAGTTGCTGAACCGCGTGCAGGCCGGTGAACATGACGCCGTGCTGCTGAGCTGGGCCTCCGACAACGCCGACCCCGACAACTTCCTGACCCCCACGCTGAGCTGCGCGGGCATCAAGGGCGGCAGCAACTCGTCGCGCTGGTGCAACCCGGCCTTTGATCAACTGCTGGACGCTGCCCGAAAAACACCCGATATCGCCCAGCGCACGCCGCTTTATCAGCGGGCTCAACGCATCTTTCGCGACGAAGCGCCCTGGGTGACCCTGGTTCATCCGGTGATGGCCATCGCCGCCCACAAAAAAGTGCGGGGCCTGACGATCAGCCCGCTGTCGCTCAACAACTACGCCACCGTCGACATTCAGCCATGACCGCCTTGATTCAGCACCGCCGCCTTTGGCAAGCCCTGTTCACCCTGCTCTTCATCGCCATCAGCTACCTCGCATTGAGCCCCGCACCGCCGGCCGGCCTCAGCACCGGCTGGGACAAGGCCAATCACGCGCTGGCCTTCGCCTCGCTGGCCTTCAGCGCCCACTTTGCGGGAGCGCGCCGGCCGGTCCCGCTGTTCATGGCCCTGCTGGCCTATGGCGGCGCGATTGAATTGCTGCAGCTGTATGTGCCGGGCCGGGAGTGCGATTGGCATGATCTGCTGGCCGACGGCGTCGGCATTGCACTGGGCTTGCTGGTCAGCAAACTGTTCAGTTACGGCGCGTCTGCTGACAGACGTTGACATCAAATTACGCTACCGTGCGGCCATGCATTTACCGCACCACCAAGCCCTGCGACACCAGTTTCAAACGGTTCGCGCCCACACCCGTGTGCTGGCCGAGCCACTGAGCGCCGAGGACCAAGGCGTGCAGTCGATGGCTGACGCCAGCCCGACCAAATGGCATCAGGCCCACGCGACCTGGTTTTTCGAGACCATGGTGCTGCTGCCGCACTGCCCGGGCTACCAGGCCTTCGATGCTCGCTTCACGCTGCTGTTCAACTCCTATTACGAAGCCCTCGGCCCGCGCCACCCGCGCCCCGCTCGCGGCCTGCTCAGCCGCCCCAGCCTGGCCGAGGTGCAGGCCTGGCGCGCCCATGTGGACGCCGAAATGAGCCGCTTCATCGCCACGGCCCATGCCCCCACGGATGCCCAGGTGCTGGGCTTGATCGAGTTGGGCCTTCAGCACGAGCAGCAGCACCAGGAGCTGATGCTGACCGACCTGTTGCATGCCTTCAGCGGCAATCCGCTGCGGCCCGCTTACCGCAGCGAAGCGCCTGCGCTGCACCGCGAAAGCGCGCTCGAATGGCTGTCGCATCCCAGCGGCATCATCGACATCGGACACACAGGGCCAGGCTTTGCCTTCGACAACGAATGCCCGCGCCATCCCGCCCTGCTGCCCGCTTTCAAAATCGCCCAGCGCCTGGTGAGTTGCGGCGAATTTGCGGACTTCATCGCAGACGGCGGCTACCAACGCCCGGCCTTCTGGTTGTCGGATGGCTGGGCGCTGGTGCAGGCGCAGGGCTGGCAGCACCCGGCCTACTGGGAAGCGAGCGCTGATCAGGCTTGGCAGGCGTTTGGCCTGCACGGCATGCAGCCACTGGACCCGGCCGCGCCGGTCACACAGCTGAGCTTTTTCGAAGCTGCCGCCTATGCCGAATGGGCCGGCGCCCGCCTGCCCACCGAGTTTGAATGGGAAGCGGCTGCGGCCCTGCCCGGCATCAGCCAGCTTGCCGACCAGGCCTGGCAATGGACCTGCTCCGCCTACCTGCCCTATCCCGGCTTCAAGCCGATGGCCGGTGCGGTGGGCGAATACAACGGCAAGTTCATGAGCGGCCAGATGGTGCTGCGTGGCGGCAGCGTCGCCACGCCGCCGGGCCACGCTCGGCCCACCTACCGCAACTTTTTTCCGCCCGGAGCCCGCTGGCAATTCAGCGGCCTGCGACTGGCGAGGGACAACGCATGAGTTTCCAAGAAGACTTTCACGCGGCGCTGGCCCAGCGACCGCGCCGCATCTCACCCAAATACTTCTACGACGACATCGGCTCGCGCCTGTTCGAGCAGATCTGCGAGTTGCCCGAGTACTACCCGACACGCACCGAACTGGCCCTGCTGCAAGCCCACGCCGCCGAGATGGCCGCCTGCATCGGGCCGAGCGCGCAGCTGGTCGAATACGGTGCCGGTGCCCTGCGCAAGGTGCGCGGGCTGCTCGACCATCTTGAAACGCCCCACGCCTTCGTGCCGGTGGACATTTCGGGCGACCATTTGCTGGCCGCCTGCGCCGAGTTGCAGGCCGCCTACCCGGCGCTGGCCATCACCCCGGTCGTGGCCGATTTCACCCAGCCGCACGACCTGCCGGCCAAGCCCGCCGGGGTGCGGCGGGTCGGCTTTTTCCCGGGTTCGAGCATCGGCAATTTCACGCCGCTCGAAGCGCTGGCCTTCTTGAACATGGCGGCCCACGAGTTGCGCGGTGGCGGCCTCTTGATCGGCATTGACCTCATCAAAGATCCCGCCGTGCTGCACGCCGCCTACAGCGATGCAGCCGGGGTGACGGCCGCCTTCAACCTGAACCTGCTTGAGCGCGCCCGCCGTGAGCTGGGGGCCGAGTTCGATGCCACCGGCTTCGCCCACAGTGCCTTTTACAACGCCCCGCTGCAACGCATCGAGATGCATCTGATGAGCTTGCGGCAGCAGGTATTGACTGTCGGCGGTGAGCGCTTCGAGTTCGCTGCCGGGGAGACTCTGCACACCGAAAATTCGCACAAGTACAGCGTCGCCGGCTTTCAGCAGCAGGCGGCGTTGGCGGGGTTTTCGGCCGGGCCGGTGTGGACCGATGCGCAGGGCTGGTTTGCCTTGTTGTGGCTTCAGGCACCCGCCTAAAGAAGCACAGAAACAATTGCTAACAATCGGGCGGGTTGGTGTTGCCCCACGGCTAGACTGCGCCGATGGAGCAACAACACGAGAAACATCGGGGCCGAATGCGGGAGGCGCTGCACGCCAGTGCAGTTTTCGGTTCACTCCGCGCCGAGGTGATCGAAGAACTGGTGAGCGCCGTGCAGTGGCGGCAGGTCCACGGCGGCGAGCCGGTGTTCCACGAAGGCGAACCAGCGGACAGCGTGGTGTTCGTCATCAACGGCGGTTTGCGAGCCTCGCGCACCGACCCGCAAGGCCGGCTGCTGCTCTACAACCAGGTTCACCCCGGCCAGAGCATTGGCGAGCTGAGCATGATCTTGCAGCAGCCGCGCGCCCAAGATGTCACCGCCGTGCGCGATTCGACCTTGGCGCTGCTGAGCCGCAGCGCCTATGAGGCTCTGCTGACGCGCTACCCGGTGGAGCTGAACCGGGTATTTTTGAAAGCGGTGCACGACCAGCTTCGGCTGGGCGCCGAGGTGCAAGACAAAGGCTTGGCGCAAACCATTGCCATCGTGCCGCTCGACGGGCAGGCCGGCTCGGCCACCTTGGCCGCGTCGCTGGTCGCCGCCCTCGCTGGCCAGGCGGCCAAAGCGGGTGAAAGCGTCGGCCACCTGACCGAGCAAGCGCAGACCGGAAAAACGCTCTTGAACGGCGCGGTGATCGATGTGCGCGGCGGCGTGCTGCTTGAAGACCACCACGAGTTGCTGGTGTTCGAGGCTTCGGCCAACAACTTCCAAAACGACTCGGCGTGGACACGTTATGCCATCCGACAGGCCGACCAGATCGTCTTCGTCGCGTCCAGCAGCAAGCCGCCTGCGCCGCGAGAGTTGGAGCGGCAAATCGTCGCCGAGCCCGGCTACGCGCTGAAGCGCAAACACCTGGTGGTGCTGCATGACCGCGACCAACTCGTGCCTGAATCGCCGCACCCTTGGGCCGCCGGGCGCGACCTGGAGCGCATCTATCCGCTGCGCGCGGGGGTGGCGGCCGATGCCGAGCACCTGGCCCGCTTTCTCACTGGCACCGCCGTAGGACTGGTGCTGGGCGGCGGCGGGGCGCGCGGCTTTGCCCATCTGGGCGTGCTGCGGGCGCTGGGCGAGGCCCATATCCCGATCGATCTGATCGGCGGCAACAGCATGGGTGCGCTGATCGGCGCGCAACTGGCCTGCGGCCACTCGCTCGAACAGATCCTCAGCCAGACTCAAAAGTTTGCCGCCGGCGGTGAACGGCCCACCCTGCCGCTGGTGTCCCTGGTGGCGGGGCGGCGGGTCGAGCGTGATCTGAAAAAGCTTTTCGGCGTGATGCAGATCGAGCAGCTGTGGCGGCCGTACTTTGCAGCGGCCTGCAACTTGAGCCGTGGCTGCACCGCCGTGCAAGACCAGGGTCCGCTATGGCGCGCGGTGCTGGCCAGCAATTCACCGGCCGGTCTGTTCCCGCCGGTGCTGCAAAACGGTGATTTGCTGGTGGACGGCGCGATTCTGGAGAACGTGCCGGTGCAGCCGATGCGCCTGCGCCTGGGCACGCCGCTTGAACGCCGACGCGGCAACGGCACCATCATCGCCATCGATGTGGACGTGCCCGCCAACCTGCGTGCCGACCCGCACCTGCTGCGCATCGGCCCGATGAGCACGCTCAAAAAGCGGCTGATCAAGAGCGCACCCGCCTCGCCCAGCATCGCCGAGATCCTTTACAGCGCCGGCCATGTCGGCAGCCTGAACCAGCGCCCGCGCACGATTGCGCAGGCTGATTTGTATTTGGAACCGCCGGTCGGTGAATTTCCCCTCATGGCTTATGCCCGTGGTGCCGATATTGCTGAAGTCGGATACCGCTATGCAATGGAAAAGATAAGCCAATGGGAACAGCAGAAGACACCCTGAAAAATCCGCTGGGCCTGGCCCCGCCTGCGCCAACATGGCCGGCGGTGGACAGCCGGGCGCGCGAGCGTGCTCCGGTGGAGCTGCCCTTGGGCCAGGCCAAGGAAGGCGTGTTGCCGCTGGGTCTGGCGCAAAAGGAAGTCTGGCTCGACCAGATGGCTTGGCCCGGCAGTGCCCACCTGAATATCGGTGGCGGTGCCTACCTTGAAGGCCCGCTGGATGAAGTCGTCTTCAAGCGCGCACTGCAGCACCTCGTCGAGGAAACCGACGTGCTGCGCATGGCCCCGCTGCCCGACGGCACCCAGCGCCTGCTGGCAACGCTGGAGCCACAGCTCGAACGGGTGGATCTGAGCCAGGCCGCCAACCCGCGCCAGGCGATGCGCGACTGGTGGCGCACCCGTATCCGCGAGCCGTTCGACCTGTCGGCCGGCCCGCCCTGGCGCTTCGCCCTGCTGCACGGCAGCGACACCCTGCACGGCCTGACGATCCAGTTCCATCACGTGCTGATGGATGGCTGGGGCACAACCCAGGTGATGCGGCGCTGGAGCCTGCTCTACAACGCCCTGCTCGGTGGCCTGGAGCTGCCGCCGCTGCAAGGCGAACCCTTCCAGCGCGCGATTGCCGATGCCCACGGCTATCGCGCCTCGCCGGGCTACACCCGTGACGGCGAATATTGGGTGCGCCAGCTCGGTCAGGCACCCGAGCCCTTGATCGAAAAGAAACCGGGGCACCGCGGCGTCGCCCAGACCCTGCCGGCCTCGCATCTGGTGGAGCAAGAGCTCGACCGCAGCGCCTATGCCCGCATGACCGAGCAGGCTGTGGCCATGGGCTTCAGCGCCTTTACCTGCTTCCTGGCGGGTCTGGCCCTGTACCTGTCGCGCAGCACCGGGCAAACCACGCTGGTCATCGGCGTGCCCACACTCAACCGCAGCGGCCTGCGTTACAAGCACACGCCAGGCATGTTCGTCGGCGTGCTGCCGCTGCGCCTGAAGCTCGACACCGCGCAGACGGCGGGCGATTTGCTGGCCCACGTTGCCCGGCAACTGGCCGAAGGCCTGCGCCACGCCCGCTACCCGCTGGGCGAGCTGGGCCGCAGCCTGCAACTGCTGCGCCTGGGCCGTGACAGCCTGCTCGACGTGATGATCTCGTTCGAGCGGCAGGACTACGATCTCAATTTTGGCGCGGCACAGCTGGTCGATTCGCGCCAGTTGTTCGCCGGCCAGGCCCGTTATCCGCTGGCGGTCACTGTGTGCGAGTTCGATGCTGCAGCCCGGCCGGAGCTGGCGGTGGAGGCCAGTTCGGCCTGCTTCAGCGCCGAGGAAGCCGCGCTGTTCGGCCGCCGCCTGTGGGCCACGGCCCGAGCCCTGATTGATGAACCCACACGGCCCTTGGCCGAGGTCAGCGTGATGCCCGCTGCCGAGCAGCACGCCCTGCTCCACGGCCTGCACCAGAACCTGGCCCATCTGGCCGCACCGCCCACCTTCATCGAACAGTTTGAGCAGCAAGCCGCCTTCAACCCCGAGGCCTGCGCCCTGGTCTGGGACGAGGGCCCGCTGATCAAGACGATGAGCTACCACGGGCTTGATGTGCAGGCCAATGCGCTGGCCACCCAGCTTGTGGCCATGGGTGCCGGGCCAGAACGCATCGTCGCGCTGGCCCTGCCGCGATCACCGGCGATGGTGATCGCCATGCTGGCGACAGCCAAGGCGGGCGCGGCCTTTTTGCCGCTCAACCCCGAAACGCCGACGGCCCGGCAGGCCGAGATCATTGCCGACAGTGCCGCCATCGCCCTGCTGGTCGCCCCCGACGCCGATGCAGCGCTGCGCGGTCTGCACAGCCAGCTGATCGTGGTGGATGGACAGGCCGAGGCGGTGCCGCCCCTGCCATCAACACCGGCCACGCTTGATCAACTCGCTTACGTGCTCTACACCTCCGGCTCCACCGGCATCCCGAAGGGTGTGTTGATGCCGCACGGCAGCCTGTCGCGCCGTATCGGCTGGCTGGCCAAGACCTGGGGCATCGACGCACACGACCGTGCCGCGCAAACCACCCAGCCCACCTTCGACCCCGCCCTGATCGAGCTGATCCTGCCGCTCACCCAGGGCGCCAGCATCGCCATCCCGCCACCGGGCCGGCTGCACCCCGACCGACTGGCTGATTTCATCCGCCGCCACGGCGCGACGTTTTGCGCCCTGGTGCCAGCCACGGTGGCAGGCATCTTGAATGGCCTGCGCGACGAACCCAAAGACGCCAAAGACGGGGCGGCGCTGAAGCTGCGCGTGGCCTGCTGCGGCGGCGAGGTGCTGTCGCCCGAACTGGCGCGGCGCTTTGTCAGCGAGACCGGTGCGCGCCTCTACAACGTCTACGGCCCGACCGAGGCGACGATCTTTTGCACCGCCTGGCCCTGCCTCGGCGGCAGCGCGCCTTTGGGAGCCGAAGCGCCACCGCTGCCCTTGGGTCGCACGCTGGACGACACCCGCATCTATGTGCTTGACGACGCGCTGCGCCCCCAGCCCTTCTTCGTTCCCGGCGAGATCTATATCGGCGGCGCCACCTTGGCGCGTGGCTACCTGAACCGGCCCGAACTGACAGCGGAGCGTTTCATCACCGATCCTTTTGTGGAGCACGTGGCCGGCGCGATGATGTACCGCAGCGGTGACCGCGGCTGGCTCGACCCGCAAGGCCTCTTGCATTTCAGCGGCCGCGCCGACCGGCAGATCAAGCTGCGCGGCTACCGCATCGAGCCCGGCGACATCGAGGCCGCATGCATCGCCGTGACCGGCGTCAGCCAGGCCCATGTCGCCAAACACGAGCCCGCCGACGGCGCTGCGCCACGCCTGCACGCCTGGGTCGCCGCCCCGGCCGACTTGAGCGTGGAGGCGCTGCGCCAGGCGCTGCGCGAGCGCCTGCCCGACTACATGTTGCCCGGCAGTTTCAGCCTGCTGCCCGCCCTGCCGCTGACCGCCACCGGCAAGATCGACCAACATGCCCTGCCCGAGCCATCCGATGCCGTCGCGCCGCGGGCTGCGCAGCGCCAGGCCGCCACCGCGCTGGAACAGCAGTTGCTGGTCCTGTGGCAAAAGGCCTTGAAGCGCGACGACATCGGCGTCAAGGACGATTTCTTTGACCTCGGCGGTGATTCGCTGGCCGCGCTCGAGGTCTTCAGTGCGATGGAAGACGCGCTGGGCCGGCCGCTGAGCCTGCAACTGATCAGCGACCACCCGACCATCGAGCAACTCGCCAGCGCCCTGGGCGTGCCGTTGGCGCTGCCCGGCATCGTGCAAGCGCTGGGCAGCAGCACCGGCGCACCGGCACTGTTCCTGGCAGCCTCGGGTCGGGGCGATGTGCTGCGCTTCCAGACCCTGGCCAACGCCTTGGACGGCACGTTCGATGTCTACATGCTGCAGCCGCCGATCGAGAACGCGCCGACCACGCCACAGGCGCTGGGCGAGCTGTATGCCGATGCCATCTCTGCCCTCGACCTGGCGCCCGGCTGGCTGTCGGGTTTTTCGGTGGCCGGCATCGCTGCGCTGGAAACCGTGCGCGCCCTGCAGCTGCGCGAAGAACCGCCGCTGGGCCTGCTGCTGCTCGACACCATCCACCCCGATGCGGCCCTGGGCGGCGGCAAGTCCTGGCGCATCCTGGGACGCTTGGTGCGCTGGCTCTACATCGAAGAACTGAGCATGAACGGACGCCGCCTCGGCGCGGTCTTCAGCGACCCTGGGCTGCTGGTGCAAGTGCAGGCGCTGAGCGGCTACCGTTGCAAGGGGGTGAACGGCCCGGTGCTGCTGATCAAATCGGTCGGCCTGGGCAAATGGAATTGGCTGTTCTTCCGCCGCTGGCGCCGGCCGCTGCCACAAATTGAAATGACCGAAGTACCGGGCCTGCACGGCTCGATTTTCGAGCCTGTGCGGGTCGGTGCGATGGTGCAGGCGATGCGGCGCTTCACCGAGGCGCACTCGGCTGCGGCATGACGGCGGGCCAGCGCCGCCGCTTGATCACCTTGGCCCTGCTGCTGCTGGCTTTGATTGGCCTGACTGCAGCCTGGCGCTGGTCGCCGCTGGGAGCCTGGCTGGCGCCGGCGCCTGCTGTTTCCCTGCTACGTGCCTGGGGCCAGGCCGGCGGACCGCTGCTGGCCGTTCCGCTGCTGACGGCCGCGCTGGTGGTGGCCGTGCCG